>JAHEGP010000041.1 GCA_024645065.1 Cellvibrionales bacterium
CGTCTGTCCCTTCGTGCAACCGGCCCGCCGCAAAGCTGGCGCGGTAGTGACGGCTGGCATAGAGGTAGGCTTGCAGCGAAAAAGTGGCGGCGTCTGAGTCGCCGGCTGCCAGGCGGGTGTAGAGGATGCCGGCCGGATTTCCAGAGGCGCCACGGGCATATCCGTCGGCGCGTTCCAGCACCGTTACCTGCCAACCGCTGTCGGCCAGCGCTCGGGCAGTGTGACAGCCGGCTAGTCCGGCGCCGATGATAATCGCAGTTTTGCTATCGAAGCGGGGGGCGGCGCCGCAGTGCCAGGCATGGTGGGCTCGCCGCTGTTTATACTCACGCGGCGGGCGGTTGTCGAATTCACCGATCAGCATATCCCGCTTGCGGCCATGGCCCGGCACTTTATTCACCGCGAAGCCTGCCGCGGCAAGCCCTCGCCTGACCCGGCCGGCGGCGGTAAAGGTGGCGAAGCTGGTGCCGGGCCGGCTGCAAGCAGCAAGGTGTTCGCAAACCTCGGACGACCACATGTCGGGGTTTTTTGCCGGTGCAAACCCGTCCAGCATCAAGGCGTCAGCCTTGAACCCCAGGGAATACCTCAATTCAGGGTGGCCACAATCGTGGATACCATCGAGGATTTCGATGATGTCGCCAAAACCGAGGGTCAGGGAAACTCCCTGGTCCAGCTGGAGCTGGTGAACGCCGGGCAATGTCGGTGGATAGTGCGCCAATAAACGGGCCGCCAGGGCGTGCAATTCAGGCCAGCGAGCCAGGGCTGTTTGCAGTTCCCCCGTCGTCAGTGGGTGCTTTTCTATGCTGACGAAATGCAACCGTGCAGCATCCGGCGCCTCCCGTTGCCATAGCTGCCAGGCGGCAAGAAAGTTAAGTCCAGTACCAAATCCACATTCAATGATGATAAAGTGCGCGTCTTTTGGCAGCCGCCGCCAGCGCTCGGCCAGGCGATTACCGTTCAGGAACACGTGGCGGCTTTCGGCAAGGCCATTCGCGCTGGAAAAATAGACATCACCATAGCGTTGGGAAACAGGGGTGCCGTCAGAATTCCAGCTGAGCGTGGCGGGCTGCAAGGAGTGGGTGCTATCCGGGTGTTCAGTCATAAGGCAATTCTATCAATAGCGCGTATCGGCGTCAGTGAAGGCGCCATAAAAAGTTGCTGGCGCGGCGCGGCGAGGCACTCACTTGCCGTCGTGCTCGGAGCGCTGTTGTGCCTGCAGGCAGCGGGCTTGCAGGCGAGGGCAGTCGATGCTGCCAGTCGCACTATATCGCTGGCGATGGCGACGGAGCCACCGAGTCTCAATAGCCTGCAGGCCACAGATTCCGAGAGCTTTTTCGTGTTGACCCACGTGATGGAAGGACTGACCCAGTACAACCTCGACAACGAGTTGGTGCCGGGTGTCGCGGTGCGATGGCAAATTGATGAGGGTGGGGCAACTTTCTGGCTGCGCAGGAATGCCCGCTGGAGCGACGGCAAGCCGGTAACCGCCGACCAGTTTGTCTATGCCTGGCGCGAGGCGCTCGACCCCGTGAACGCAGCGCCCTATGCATCTATCCTGTTCCCGGTGAAAAATGCCAGGGCGATCAACAATGGCAAGCTGGACAAGGCCGAGTTGGGCGTTGTGGCCATCGACGACCACACGCTGCAGGTGTTTTTTGAACAGCCCTGCCCATATTTTCTTGGCTTGACGGCCTTTGCCACCTATTATCCGCTGCGCCAGGATATCGTTGAGGCCCATGGCGCACGCTATGCCGCCGAGTCGAATACCATGGTTTACAATGGGCCCTACGTGTTGCAGCGTTGGGTGCACGGGGCGAGTCTCAGGCTGGTAAAAAACAGCGCCTATTGGGATGTTGAGCGGCTCGCGATCAACACCATTGAAATTCCCTATATGACCTCGTCTGCCGCTGCTACGCTCAACCTGTTCAAGGACGATGCCATCGCCCTTGCCGGCCTTGATGCCGAGTCACTCAAAGAGGCGGTGGTGCAGGGTTATCCCGTGCGCCGCTTTCGCAACGGCATCATTTATTTCATTCAGTTCAATTTTCGCGATGGCAGGGCCAGCGTGAATCACGACCTGCGCCGCGCGATGCAATTGGTTTTCGACTCGGCAACCCTGGTGAACAAGGTGATTGCCATGCCCGGAAACAAGGCGCTTGATGGCCTGTTTCCCTCAACAGTTAATGGTGTAAGCGAACCGTTCCAGCGCGAGTTTCCACCACCGCTGCCGCAACAGAATCTGGTCCTGGCGCGGGAGACGATCGCGACTGCCCGGAGGGCATTTGGTGGCGAGTTGCCCCCCCTAACACTTCTGGTAAGTGAAACGCCAGTGTCCGTTATCATTGGTGAGTACCTGCAAAACATGTTCAAACAGGCGCTGGGCCTGGATATACGCCTTGATAAGCAGACCTTCAAGCAACGCATAGCGAAGATGCAGTCGGGCGACTTCGATCTGGTGTTGGCAGGCTGGGGTCCCGATTTCGATGACCCTATCACTTACGGTGATTTGTTCGCCTCCTGGAACGAGAATAATCGCGGCCGCTATAGCAGCGAGCGATATGACCACTGGGTAGCCGCCGGCCAGCAAAGCAGTGATCCACGGGCGCGGATGGAGGCGATGAACCAGTTACAGCTGATACTGCATGCCGATGTGGCTATATTGCCGCTGTTCGAAGGGGCGTCGGTTTACCTGCAGAACCCGGCGTTGCGCGGAGTGGGGCGAGCCATTTTCGGTGGCGATCCCAGTTACAAATTCGCATGGATCGAGGCCGCTAACGCCGATGCAAACATTTCTCGCTAAGACCCGCCAGGCAGGGCCGCTGGCCCGGTATATTGGCGGCCGGCTTCTGTCGGGCTTGTTTACTATCTGGTTTATTGCCACGGCGACCTTTTTTGTCATGCATTGGGTTCCCGGCGATCCACTGAGTGATGAAAAGGCTGTGTCGGCAGAGATACGCCAGAATCTGGAGGCCCGCTATGGTCTCGACAAGCCCCTTCCCCAGCAGTACTGGATCTACATTACATCCATGCTGAAAGGCGATTTTGGTATTTCCTACACCCAGAAAAACCGCAGTGTCAACGATATTATCGCCGAGCACTTTCCGGTGTCCGCAATGCTGGGTGCCCTGGCGATCGTGTTCGCAACCCTTGGCGGCATCGTCTGGGGAGCGATTGCGGCGCGCTTTCGCAACCGCTGGCCGGACGCCGTGATCATGTTTGCCGTGATACTGACGGTGTCGGTGCCGAGCTTTGTGTTTGCGGCCCTGAGCCAGCACCTGATTATCAAGCTGAATCAGGCCACCGGTGTGTCGGTATTGCCGGTGGCGGGCTGGGGAGGGTTGCGTCATATGCTGGTGCCGGCGCTGGTGCTGGGCCTCGGAACCATGGCCTACCTGACTCGGCTCATGCGGGCCTCGACTCTCGAGGTGGGCAGCGCTGACTACATCAAGACCGCTCGTTCCAAGGGCCTTTCATCCTTGCAGGTGTTCTTGCACCACGAACTGCGCAATGCGGTGTTGCCGCTGATCACGGTACTGGGACCAGCCATTGCCGCGATAACCACAGGGGGCTTTGTGGTCGAGTTGATCTTTACCATTCCCGGCCTCGGGCGATATTTCGTCACTGCGGTACAGCAGCTCGACTACACGGTCATCATGGGTACCACGGTTTTTTATGGTGCTTTCCTGGTTTTGATGGTGCTCCTGGTCGATATTGTTTACGGCCTGGTGGATCCGCGAATACGCCTGCAGGGCCGAGCTGATGCTTAGTCCCGTGATTCCCCGAGAATACTTCGAGCCACTGGGGCGGCAGCAGAGTGAGGAACTGATAACTCGGCCGAGCCTGAGTTACTGGCAGCATGTCTGGCTGCGGTTCAGGAAAAACCGTATGGCCCTGGCGGCCCTGGGGGTTGCGCTGGCGCTGGTGCTGTTTGCGGTAATTGGTCCCTGGCTGTGGCCGGTGGATCCCGCTGCGCAAAACATCGGCAGCCGCTCGCTCGGACCCACCTGGTCGCGGTCTGCCGAGGTCGTGGCCTGGAGGCCATGGCGCGCGGACAGCGCAAGCTGGCAAGCGGCACTGTCTGGAACCGGTATCGATATCGCTGTGGTCGAGGCCAATACTGAATACGTTCGCTTGCTCTGGAAACCGGTGCCGAAAGCGACCCGTTATGCGGTTTATCGCAACGATCAACCGGAGCTTGCCAGGGACTCTCCCGGGCTGCCGCTGGAGGATATCGCGGCCGATGCAATGCCGATGCTGGAGGATCGGCTGGACCTGCGGGAGCGTGATTACCGCTATAGTATTATCGCCTACGATGGTCGCGGGGATGAGCTGCAGCGCTATCAAATAGGGCTGCGACCCGCACTCGCGATATCGCTTATCGACGGCCAGTTGCAGGGTTTGGTCCCCCTCGAGCTGGATTCTCGTCAGGCGCAGGGCCTCGGGGTAACCCTGCCGGCGCATCCCTTGGGCACTGACCACCTCGGGCGGGATATTCTGGCGCGCTTGATGCACGGCGGTCGGATTTCGCTGTTTATCGGGGTTGCCGCGCCGCTGTTATACGTGATGTTCGGTGCGCTCTACGGGGGTGTGGCGGCCTATTTCGGTGGCCGGTTTGATGACGTCATGATGCGGGTTGCGGACTTTGTGGTGGCGCTCCCATTCCTGTTGTTCATGATACTGTTCAGGGTGCTATTCAACATCCAGCCGGGAGAGAGCGGCATAACCGCGATGCTGGTGGCGATGATCGTGCTCGGGTGGCCCTCCACAGCGAGGTTGGTGCGGGGTCAGGTGCTGCAACTGAAGGAGCAGGCTTTTGTTAACGCAGCGCGCATCCTGGGTGGCAGGCCGTTTTACATCATCATGACTCATATGCTGCCCAACGTGATGGGTGTACTGCTGGTGTCGCTCACGTTTGCGATTCCCTCGGCGATATTCACGGAAGCGTTTTTGTCGTTTATCGGTCTTGGCGTGGCACCCCCGGCACCTTCCTGGGGCAGCATGTGTAACGATGGGATTCGCACCATGCTCTCACACCCCCACGAGCTCCTTTTTCCTGCTATCGCTATCAGCTTGACCGTGCTTGCTTTCAACTTGCTGGGCGATGCGCTGCGCGATGCTTTTGATATTCGCCTGCGCGAGGGTGTTGGCAATGCCTGAGGACACGCTCCTGGAAGTGAGTGGCCTGGGTGTCGATATCCCCACCCACGGCGGTTATGTGCACGCGGTGCGCGGCATCGATTTTACCCTGCGGCCCGGTACAACCATGGCACTGGTTGGTGAGTCCGGATGTGGCAAGTCCGTTTCGGTGCAGGCCATGGTCGGTCTGTTAGCCACTCCCGGGCTGCGCCTCTCAGGATCGGTTTTATTCCAGCAACGGGATCTGCTTCAGCTGGAGCAGGGGCAACTGAACCGGATTCGTGGCGCCCGCATCGGCATGGTGTTCCAGGATCCGCTGTCGGCGTTTAACCCGACCCGTACCATTGGTTCCCAGATCGCCGAAACCCTGCGCATCCACAAGGGCATGAGCAAGGCTGACGGCCTGGTGGAGGCGCGAAGGTTGCTCGATGAATGTCGCTTGTCTGAGCCCACCAAGCGGGTAGCACAATACCCCTTCGAGCTGTCGGGGGGAATGTTACAGCGAGCTATGATCGCGATGGCCCTGGCGTGCGGGCCCGAACTGTTGATTGCCGATGAACCGACCACGGCACTGGATGTGACAACCCAGGACCAGATTCTTTGGCTCCTCCAGCAACTCCAGCAAACCCGGGGCATGGCGATCCTGTTGATAACCCATGACCTGGCGGTAGTGGCGCGCATGGCCGATGAGGTCGCGGTCATGTATGCCGGCCAGCTGGTTGAAAAGGCAGGCGTCGAGCGTTTGTTCGCTGCGCCGGCGCACCCCTACACCCGCGCCTTGCTGCGGGCCACGCCCCACGGCGAGATGATTACCGATCAGCCACTGGAAACGATACCCGGAAGCCCGCCCGATTTGTTCGCACCGCCGCAGGGCTGCGGTTTTTATCCGCGCTGTAGCGAGGCTATGAGGATTTGCCGCCAACGCATGCCTGAGATCCTGCCGGCAGGTGACGCAGCAGTGTCGCGCTGCTGGCTGCAGCACCCGGATTACCTGGCAGCCAGGGGAGCGGGTAATGACTGAACCATTGTTACGAATAGAGGGGGTCAGCTGTTATTTTCCGATTGGCGGCGGACAGGTTTTGCGCGCCGTTGACGATGTCAGCCTGGATTTGCATGAGGGCGAAATTGTTGGGCTGGTAGGGGAGAGCGGGTCCGGCAAGAGTACCCTGGGTAAATTGCTTATTGGCTTGAATCATAAGTCCGGTGGCACGGTTCGCCTCGACGGGCGGGCGTTGCCGCGGCATTATCGAAGTCGGGACTTTCGCGCCCAGAGCGCAATCATGCAAATGATTTTCCAGGAAGTATACAGCGCCCTCAGCCCCCGGATGACCGCGTCCGAAATCGTCATGGAGGGGCTGCGCCTGGCCGACAACGGACGTTACAGCCCAGAGGCGTTGCAGGCGCAGGCCCGGTCGTGGCTCGAGCGGGTGGGGCTATCTGCAGCTCATATGAATCGTTATCCCCACGAGTTCTCCGGAGGTCAGCGCCAGCGCCTGGGCATAGCCCGGGCCCTTGCTCTGCAACCCAAACTGCTGATTTGCGACGAACCGGTTTCGGCACTGGATGTCTCGGTGCAGTCGCAGATAGTCAACCTGCTTGAGAACATTCGTCGGGAAATGGGTATTGGTATCCTGTTTATCGCCCATGACCTTTCCATGGTGCGGTACATCTCGGATCGAATTGCCGTGATGTATCTCGGCAGATTGGTGGAGGTTGGGCCGGCCCGGCAGGTGTTTGAAAATCCGGCCCACCCCTATACCCAGGCGTTGCTGGCTTCCAATCCAGTACCCGACCCGGTGCTGGAGCGCCAGCGCCAGCATCAACCGATTCAGGGAGAGGTGCTGGCGCCCATCGGTCCCGCGACCGGTTGTCGCTTTGCGCCGCGCTGCCCCCATGCCGACAGTCTATGCCTTGGCCAGCAGCCAGAGCAGAGACCGCACCGGCAAGGGGATTGGCTGGTGGCCTGTCACAGGGTGTAGCCAAAAGCGGGGGCTCCCGGGTTGCGGGAGCACGGTTTTACCTGACGTCTCTGGCGCGAAACACCTTCAGCTCGGTACTGGATTTGTTGCGGGTGTCGAGTACGAAGCGGTACATGGCGTTATTCTCTGTTTTGGGTATCGTCCAGCGCCACTGCTTGCTGCCTACCACCAGTGTGGTCATGCCGGCCCTCACAGGGGTCCTACCCTCGTAAACTCCGTTACCCTTGTGTTTCAGTGCATGGGATGTTTTGCGTATCACGCGGTCATCCGCCATCGTGTTCATTTGCATGATCTTGCTGGAGCGCGAGCGGGACCCTCGCTCCTTTGCCGTCTCGAGTAATGCCAGGTACTGGGCTTTGTCGCCAAGCAGGGAAGGTAGCCCATCGACCGGGGGGCTGGCCATCGCGGATTGAGCGGCCGTTGTGCTTGCTGGCGCGAGTTCTGTACTCGCAGATGGAAGTGTCGTTCGGGTTGGTTGTCTGCTGGCGACTGTCACTCCCCCTGCAGGCAGAACCCCCATCGGCTGGGTCCGGGCTTGTTTCTGTGCTGCCAGCCTGGCTTTCAGTTCTGCGAGTTCAGCCAGTGCAGCGGCTCGTTCTGCCCGGGCTTGGTCCAGTTCTTCACGGCTATTGCGCAATGCACCTTCTTTTTTCATTCTCAGTTCTCTTTCCTTTCTTGCCAGCGCGGCTGCCTGTTGGCGCGCCTGTTGTTCCATTTGCAGGATCAACTCTTGCTGTTCGCCAAGTTGTTTGCTGGTGGTGCTGATTTGTCGCCGGTTATCCTCAAGCTGCTCACGCAGGGCGACTTGCTGTTTTGCCAGATCGCTTACACTCTCTGTGGAGCGCAGGTATTTGCGCTGGGCCAGCAGGAATGCGAATCGTGCCGTTTCAGCGCGTTCTTTATTGGCAGCGCTCGGGACGCGCTGAGAAGTTCGCAGTGCCTGTTGAAATTCAAACTCCGCTTCTTTCAGCGCTTTTGCTTCCGGGGCGTAGCTGTCGGCTTGTTCGGCGATCTCTTTCTCCAGCTTCTGCAATTGTTCTTCGATACCGCTGTTTGACGATTGCAGAGAAGTCATTTGCTGGTGATACTGCTCGACCTTCTGGCGCTCATGTTCAAGATCTTGCGCGCTGGTGAAGCCCGAGGACAGGGCAATCAGTGCGAAGAGCAAGCGGAGAAATATGCTGGGCATCATGAAAAAAATCGTTCTTTGGGTTATTGACGGTTATTCCCTGGTGGTGCCTGGCGCCTATTACCAGCAGCCGCTGTGGCCCCGGTTCTCTGCGCTGCAATAAATCTAGCACACAACTTGAGATTCTTCCGGCAACGGTTTTTCCGACCTCTTGTCACCCGTTTTTGGGTCCAGGGCGCGATATAAGCAGCCGCGTGGCAAGTTGTATGGCACGGCTCTGGTGCAAGCGGCATAATAGCGTCCAAGCCAGAGCGATTAGCTGGCACTGGCAGTGGAATGAGATGGTGCACCTGAATTTTACCCTTGAACAAGCGATGCCCTACCTCAACTGGGCAGCGGTGGCGCTTGGCGTCGTTGCGTCGGTAGCTGGCGCAGTGCACGCTTTATATAACAAACGTGATCCCCGCAGTGCCGCCGCCTGGGTGGCGATTTGTCTGATGTGGCCACTGGTAGGTGCTGTTATCTACCTTCTTCTCGGCAAGAATCGGATCAAGACGCGGGCGCGGCAGCTTCATGGCACCGCCGTGGGGCCATTACCGGCGGCAAGATTCCCGCCCCACGGCGGTGATTGCAGCGGGCAAATCAGGGACCACTATAAAAGCCTGGCCAGCCTGTCTGCGGCTACCAGTTTGCTGCCGTTGGTGGGCGGCAATCGGCTGGAAGTGCTGGTGAACGGCGAGCAGGCATATCCCGCAATGCTGGAGGCCATTGATACGGCCACTTATAGTATTTATCTGGCCAGCTATATATTTGATGGTGCTGGTATCGGCCGCAAGTTTATCGACAGCCTGGCCGCTGCAAGGGCCCGGGGTGTCGAGGTGCGCGTGTTGATCGATGGCTTTGGCCAGCTTTATTCCTGGCCGCGGGCTCACCGGCGCCTGCGAAGGCAGGGTGTACCCACGGCCTTATATTTGCCGACCAGCCTGTTTCCGCCACGCATCACCATCAACCTGCGCAATCACCGAAAAATTCTGGTGATTGATGGCGACACCGCTTTTACTGGCGGGATGAATATACGCCAGCACCATATGGTTGCAACGGTCAAGAAACGCAATCGTACTGAAGACATTCATTTTCGCCTGCAAGGTCCGGTTGTTAAGCAGCTGCAGGATGTGTTTGTCTCTGACTGGCGTTTCAGCAGCAACCTGTTTATCAATCCGCCGAATTCCCGGACCGTCCACCAGGGTGGGGCCTGTTGTCGCGTCATCGATGACGGACCCAATGACGATTGCGACAAGCTGTTGCGCATCCTGATTGGGGCGATTGATACTGCTCGTGAATATGTCTCGATTATGACGCCTTACTTCCTGCCGGAGAGGGAACTGCAGGTCGCACTCGAAATGGCCGCACTAAGAGGGGTAGAGGTACGCATTATCCTGCCGGGTAAGAACAATATGCCCTTTGTGAACTGGGCCACTTTTCACCAACTCGATGAGCTTTTGAAAAATGGCGTGCAGGTGTATTTGTACAATGGCGATTTCGTACACAGCAAGCTTTTTGTGGCAGACGATTACTATGCCCAGATCGGTTCATACAATCTCGACCCGCGCAGTTTGAAGCTCAATTTCGAGGTGGCGGTCGAATCCTACAGCGAAGAGGCGGCAGCGCCGCTAGCGGCTTATTTTCGCAGCCGCCTGGAGAATTGCCTCCCCCTGAGTCGCGAGTGGCTGTCATCCCGGTCGGCGGGGCAGCGTTTCAGCAGCGCATTGTTCTGGTTGATGTCCCCCTATCTATAAGCCAATCGCTGACTACCCTGAAGTTTTATTGCGCGGGATCCCCTCGCCGTCAACCAAAGTGTACCGGCGGCAGTTCGGGCGCTGGCAACACAATCTTCTCGGTAGAGACCCGCGCCATGGCCTCACCGACCAGAACTCGATCACCGTGCTGATTGGTCACGAGGGTGGAAAAAGTGACGAAGTTCTTGCCGGCGCGCTTTTTTATGACTTCGATGAGAATGGTGAGCTCATCGCCGACCTTCACTGGCTGCTTGAATTTCATGCTCTGGGTCAGGTAAACGCTGCCCGGTCCCGGCAGTTCCAGGGCCATGGCCGCCGATACCAGGGCCGCCGTATACATGCCATGGGCGATGCGCTCGCCGAACTGGGTGGATTTCGCATAGTCCCCGTCCACGTGCACCGGGTTGTTATCGCCCGAAACCTTGGCAAATAACAGAATGTCTTGTTCGGTGATGGTTTTTTGATGGCTGCACGTTTGGCCGACCTGGATTTCGTCGAAGGGAACGTTTTCTATCGTTTTCACAGGCTGCATCCTGGCTGAGGTAGCGCTTTTGGCATCGGGGCCTCATTGTACCCAAAAAAAAGCTCCGACACCTCTGGCCGGGGGGTCGCTGGCCGGGGTTTGGCAAGGCCAATAGCGCTTGGCCGCGCAGTGCATCTGGCCGACCGCATCTGGCCGACCGCATCCGGCCAAAGACCGGCGGTCCCAAAGGCTGCGGTGGGGAGTGATGCGGCACTCTCGGGGGCTCCGGCTTCTTCTGTTTGCTTCTTCTGCTGGCAATTGACAGGCCGGTGCAGCACCGATAACTTGCCGCTTAGGGGAAATCGGTGGCACAAGATTGGCTAACCGCAGGCCACCACGAGTCGAAAACGACGGGCAGTACAGGAGTATCCTTGGAACGGCAATATCTGCAAGCGCAACTGAGATGGCAGGTGATGGCGGCCGATCGAAAGCGTCTGGTGCGGCTGCAGCGAGACATCAAGCAGGCGGGTTCCCGGCATCAGCCGATCGGCAAATCAGCACAGCGATTGGCGGATCTGGTTGATGGCTCGCTGGCCAGGGTGGAAAGTCGCCGCCAATCGATCCCCGTTTTACGTTATCCGGAAGAGTTGCCGGTGGTGATGCAGCGGCAGCAGCTCCTCGATGCTATCGCTAACAATCAGGTGCTCATCGTCGCCGGGGCCACCGGGTCGGGCAAAACAACCCAGCTACCCAAACTCTGTCTCGAGCTGGGTTATGGCACCCGCGGCCGCATTGGTCACACCCAGCCAAGGCGGATTGCGGCGCGAGCAGTCGCCGCACGAATTGCCAGTGAGCTCGATACCAGGGTCGGCGAACTGGTCGGCTACCAGGTTCGCTTCGGCGATAACTGCAGCGACAGCACCCTGATCAAGTTGATGACAGATGGCGTACTGCTGGCCGAGATACAGCACGACCGGCGGCTGGATCAATACGATACATTGATTATCGATGAGGCCCATGAGCGCAGCCTCAATATCGACTTTATCCTCGGTTACCTCAAAAAGCTGTTGCCCCTGCGACCAGACCTTAAGGTCATCATTACTTCCGCGACGATAGACGTGGACAGCTTTTCCGCTTACTTCGACGCTGCACCGGTCATCGATGTATCCGGCCGGGCCTGGCCAGTAGATCTTCACTACCTGCAGGCGGACCCGGAAACCGAATCCGGTCTATCCGAACAGGTGCTCGTTGCTTGCGAGTACATTGAAGATCTGGAACGCAGGGGGGAAGGTCAGCAACAGGGGGATATCCTGGTGTTTTTGCCCGGGGAGAGAGATATTCGCGATTGTGCTCTAAAGTTGCGCCGGGCCGCGCTGCCTCACTGGGATATCCTGCCACTTTATGCTCGCCTGGCTCGAGCTGAACAGGACCGCGTGTTCGACCTGGCTAAGCGTCGTGGGCGGCGTGTGGTACTGGCCACCAATGTGGCGGAGACCTCACTGACTGTTCCGGGTATTCGCTATGTTATCGATACCGGACTGGCGCGAATATCACGCTACAGCCATCGCAGCCGTGTCCAGCGCCTGCCGATAGAAGCGATATCCCGGGCCAGCGCGGATCAACGCAGCGGCCGCTGCGGTCGAGAGGCTCCCGGCACCTGCATCAGGCTGTACAGCGAAGAGGATTTTAATGGGCGCCCGGAGTTTACCGAGTCCGAGATTCACCGAACCAATCTTGCCGCGGTTGTTTTGCAGCTAACGCGCCTGCAATTTGGTGATGTTGAGAGTTTCCCATTTATCGAAACCCCTGATCCCAGGCTGGTGCGCGATGGGTATCGGCTGCTGGATGAACTTGGGGCTATTGACTCCGCTGGCAAGCTCACCGCGATAGGCGACCAGCTGGCCCGGATTCCCGCGGACCCGAGGGTGGGTCGAATGTTACTGGCCGGGGAGCAATACGGCTGCCTTTCCGAACTATTGGTGGTGGCGGCTGCAATCAGTATCCAGGATCCAAGGGAGCGGCCCCTGGATAAGCAGCAGGCTGCGGACCAGGCTCATGGTCGTTTTCGGATAAACAGCTCGGACTTTATGACTCTGCTCAAGTTGTGGGAGTACTTCGAACAATGCCGCCAGGAAATTGGCAGGAGCCAGCTACGCAAACTCTGTCGCCAGGAATTCCTGTCGGTGTCGCGTTTGTTCGAATGGCGCGATTTGCATTTTCAGCTGGCGAGGATTTGCCGGCGACTGGGTTTGCGCTTGAATCATGAGCCTGCGACACAGGAGTCTGTCCACCGCGCCGTTCTAACCGGTTTGTTAAGTCACGTGGGCAAGCGCGAGGAAAAGCGTGACTACCTCGGGACTCGAAATCGCAAATTCAGCCTTTTCCCTGGATCACATCTGGCGAAAAAGCCACCGGCCTGGATAATGGCGACTGAGCTGGTCGATACCGGCAAGGTGTATGCACGCATCAATGGCGCAATTGAGCCGGAATGGGTGATTAGTGCGGCGGGGCCGCTACTCAAGCACAGTTATCAGGAGCCCCACTTCAGCCGGAGCCAGCAGGCGGTGATGGCGAAGCAGAAAACCTCCCTTTACGGGCTGGTCTTGTCAGAAAGCAAGCTGGTCAGCTTTGGGCGCATCGATCCGGAACTGGCGCGCGAGTTGTACATACGCGGGGCCCTGGTAGAAGGCAATTATCGGGGCAAGGCGGGCTTCTGGCGGCACAACCAGGCGCTGCTAAGGGAGGTGGGCGAGCTGGAAACCCGCTTGCGGCGCCATGACCTCCTGGTCGATGATGATGATCTTTACCATTTCTATGATACGCGAATCCCGGCAGATATCCATAACACGCCGGCACTGGAGAAATGGCGAAAGCAGGTCGAGAAACAATCGCCTCGATTGTTGTTCCTGTCGCGTCAGCAGGTGTTGCGTCTGGACCCTGAAACAGATGTTCAACAGCAGTTTCCCGACAGTTTGCAGGTGGCGGATGTCGAGCTGCCCCTGCATTATACCTTCGCCCCGGGGGGAGCAACGGACGGCGTGACCGCCATAGTGCCGCTGGCTGCGCTGAATCGATTGCCCCCCGCGCGGTTCGACTGGCTGGTGCCTGGCTTGTTGCGGGAAAAGTGTGTCGAGTTGGTCAAGAGCCTGCCCCGCCAATGGCGCAAACAGCTGGTGCCGGTGCCCGATACCATCGATCGCGTGTTGCCGCTGCTGCAAGCCGGCGATTCGCCCCTGGTGCAATGTCTGTCCAGGGCTATACAGCGACAATTCGGGGTAACTGTTCCCGCCGATGCCTGGTCGGAGGTCCGGCTCGATCCGTACTATCGCATGAATTTTTCAGTGGTTGATACAGGGGCCAGAGTGATTGCCAGTGGCAGGGATCTGGCCGATCTGCTTGCACGCTTGCGGCCTCAACTGCGCAGCGAAATTGTGCGCGCCGAACCCGATTTGGGCAGCAGCGTATACCGGGACTGGGGCTTTGGTGAACTGCCTCCCTCCCGGGTTCTCAAGCATGGTACGCAGTCGGTGCTGGTTTATCCGGCGGTGGTGGACCATGGCGAAGGTGTGATTCTGGAGCATTGTGATCGCCCCGAGGATGCCAACAGGAAAAACCGGCACGGATTGGCGAGGCTCTACATGCTGGCACTGGCACAGCAGGCCAAGTATTTAAAAAAGGAATTCCTGCGCGACAACCAGGCCCGTTTGCAGCTCGGGCAGCTGATGCCGCGGGAGCAAATGCTTGAGGATTACCTGTTGGCAGTGTTTCGAAACTGTTTTGTAGACGGACAGAAACCCCCTCGCGATGAAGCCCAGTTCGCTGCAGTACTGGCAGAGCGCCAGAGCAGCCTGTTGAACCTCGCCAACGACTATCATCGGCTGTTGATGGAGATCATTTCCCTCAATCACGGGATACGAATAGCCCTTGGCCAGCTCGATGAGAATGCCTGGCGCTACGCGATCGCGGATATGCAACAACAACTTCAGGCCCTGCTAGGCGAGCATTTCCTGTTGCGAGTCAATGACCGGCAAATCCGCGAATATCCGCGATTCCTTCGAGCACTGGCCTACCGCATTGAGAAACTCAACGGCCACCGGCAAAAGGACCAGCGCGGCACAGAAGCCATTGCGCCCCACATCGAGCGGCTCCAGCAGCTGGCGGGAGAATTCTATGAAAATCTCGATGTCGCCAGTGGGCCGGTTGAGTACCGCTGGATGCTGGAGGAATACCGGGTGTCACTATTTGCCCAGGCGGTGGGAACGCGCGTTCCTGTCTCCGCCAAACGCCTTGACCGGGCTTGGCAACAGTGGCAGGAGCAACGGGTGGCAGTCAACGCTGGCTGAGTCGGCATGTCAGCGCGCTGCAGGCGGCAATAGCAGGTCCCTGAAAACCGGTAAAAATCGCGAAACTGTTAGATGAGTTTCCTGTCATAGTAGACACGGTGTCGTTCTCGGGGCAAGATCTTATCCTTGAGATAGATGCCGAAAGCGGATGGCCTAACATGGCCTCCAATTACCTCAATAAAGGAGATACCCCATGTCAAAGCCATCCCTCAAACCTGTTGTGAGTGCTCTTGGTGCAGCATTCCTTGCAAGCTCTGTGGCACCTGTCGTGAGCGCCGAGGTCAGCAACAATCCGTTTGCCGCCAATCCACTCGATGCCGGCTACGATCTGGCCAACTACGACAAGCACAAGGAAGGCAAGTGCGGTGAAGGCAAGTGCGGTAGTGAAAAAGCCGGCAAGGAAGGCAGCTGTGGGGAGAAAGCCGGCAAGGAAGGCAGCTGTGGTGCTGGCAAAGCAGACAAGGAAGGCAAATGTGGTGAAGGCAAGTGTGGTGAAGGCAAATGCGGGGGCTCTAATTGAGAGTTGAGCCCCGTGCACCCGGCGCTGCCCTGCAAGGGGCGGGGCTGGGTTTGCGACGCGGCCTGCTAGGGCCACTGCTGGCCGACAGACCCTCCGGGATAGACTTTCTCGAGGTGGCCCCGGAAAACTGGATCGGGGTTGGCGGGCGACTGGGAAAACAACTGCGCGAGATGGCTCAAAGCTATCCCATAGTCCTGCACGGTCTCTCGCTGGATATCGGCGGGCCCCGGGAAATAGACTGGCGCTTACTTGGGAATATTCGCCAGTTGATGCGCGACTTTTCCTGTCCCCTGTACTCCGAGCACCTGAGTTGGTGCGGCGACGCCGGCCATTTATACGATCTGTTACCGCTACCTTTCACGGAGGAGACCGTGACCTACGTGGCGGAGCGGGTTTCCCGGGTGCAGGACTTTCTCGGTGAGCGCATAGCGCTGGAAAACGCCTCGTATTATGCCATGCCGGCGCAGGACATGACTGAACTGGAGTTTATCACTGCGATTCTCAAGAAAGCGGATTGCCATCTGTTGCTGGATGTCAATAACGTTTATGTCAACAGTGTTAACCATGGCTACGACCCCCGGGAGTATATCGCGGGTTTGCCTGCGAGTCGGGCGCGCTACATTCATATTGCGGGTCATTATGTCGAAGCCGAGGATTTACGGGTTGATACCCACGGCGCGGATGTAATCGACCCGGTGTGGAATCTGCTGGCTGTTGCTTACCAGCGCTTTGGGGCTTTGCCCACTCTGCTTGAGAGGGACTTCAATATCCCCCCTTTGGCTCAGTTGATGGAGGAGGTTGCCAAAATACGGCACTGCCAGGTGCTTCATACCGGCAGCTCGGGGCGTCATGTCGCGGGAGCCTGAGCCAGGGTCACTATCACTGTCACAATTGCAGCAGGTTTTCGCCGCCCATATTCGTGATCCGGCGCAGCATCCAGCGCCCGCCGGCATTGAAGACCGGCGAATGGGAATCTATCGTGAACTGCTTTATCGCAACATCGAGGGCTTTATAGCATCCGGTTTTCCGGTTTTGCGTGCAATCCTCCCGGAATCCCGCTGGCACGCCATGGTGCGCGATTTCATGGCGAACCATCGCTGCCAGACCCCTTATTTCCTGGAAATCGGCCAGGAATTCATCGCTTATCTGCAGCAATCCCAATCCAATTTCACGGACCCGCCGTACTTGTTGGAATTAGCCCATTACGAGTGGGTAGAATTGGCCCTCGATGTAGCCGACGCCGAGCCGGACTGGGGCAGAATTGATGTCAACGGCGATCTTCTGGCCGGCGTTCCGGTAGTGTCGCCCAATGCGTGGTCCCTGGCCTACCGTTACCCGGTACACAGAATTGGTCCCGGCTGGGAGCAGGGCAACCGGACACTGCAGCCCACCTATTTGGTCGTGTACCGTAGCCGTTCTGACGCCGTGAAGTTTATGGAAATAAATGCCGTGACCGCTCGTCTGGTGGAGCTGGCGGGCGAAAACGCTGTCGAGACGGGCGAGGCCATCATTGGTCGGCTGGCCCAGGAGATGGGCCGAGAGTGTGACCCGATGTTGATCCGTGCAGGGTCTGAAATTCTGGCTAAACTTCATGCCAGTGGAATAGTGCTGGGGGTAAGAGCCGAGCCG
>JAHEGP010000232.1 GCA_024645065.1 Cellvibrionales bacterium
GAGGCAGTGCATGACTTGAATCGGTGATGACTTGAATCGCTGATGGTACCCGCCAGGGTGCTCGAGTCGCATGATGGGCTTGCCATTGCCAGCTTTGATCCGGATTAAGGCCGGCAACCTGGATTCCGCAGTCTGCAATGGCGCCACCAGCAACGACCCGGGACATCATCAGAGCAATGCGAAAAGTGCTTGCACGACAGCGCGGCTGAGCGGGATCCGCTCAGCGGTTGATAATCCTGATGTAGTCCGGTCGAAATTTCTCCAGCGAACTTCGAATGACTGTGGCGGCACCGGTCACCAGGCCGCAGCGCCCGCTGCCGGGGAGCATCTCAGACAGATTGATCAATTCCTTCAGGTCGGACGAGTGGCCCCGGCCCTGCTCTATCTTGCGCAGCAAGCTGGCTGCCTGGCGGGTTCCGATCTTGCAGACTGGGCACTGCCCGCAGGAAGAACTGGCAAAGAATTCCACATAGCCTGCAACCTGGCGCACGATATCGGTTTCCTCGGAAACGACGATCATGGCTCCCGTTCCCAGGCCTGAGTTTTTTGCCTTCAGTGAGTCGAAGTCGAGCCTGACGTCGAGGTCATCGGCATTCAGCAGGGTGTTGGAGGGCCCACCGGTAAATACCGCCTTGAAGGTCTTTCCGGCCAACATGCCGCCGCCAAAGTCGTCGATAAGCTCACGCAGGGTAATGCCCATCGGGAGTTCGTAGGCGCCGGGCTGCTGGATATCGCCGCTGAGGGAGTAAATCTTGGTGCCGGCGGCATCCCCCAGGCCAAGTCCTCGATACCATTCAGGGCCATCGCGCAGTATGTGGCAGGCGTGGGCATAGGTTTCAATATTATTAATCAGCGTGGGCAGGCCATTCACTCCCGATTCGAATGGGTAGGGCGGCTTGGACTTGGGAAATGGAAAATCGGAACCTCCTACCCAGTTGGCGGCAGCTGACTCTTCACCACCGATGTAGAAACCGGAGCTTTCCACAACCTCAAAACGCTTGAGTTCAAGGGCTAAATCGGGGTTGTCCCCAAGCCAGTCACGCCAGAGGCCAATGACCTGGCGCATTACCGCTATGGCCTCGGTTTCGTGGGGGTTGATGTAGGCCACAATGTGATTCGCGCCGGTAGCCACTGCCGCGATCAGCATACCCTCGACCACCTGGTGTGGCCCTTTTTCCAGTAACAGGCGGTCCTTGAAGGTTCCCGGCTCATCCTCATTGCCATTGCAGATCAGCCATTTGTCCTCACTTTTCTGCCTGGCGACCGCTTCCCATTTGCGCCAGGTGGGAAAGCCTGCACCGCCCATACCGCGCAACTCCGATTGCTTGATTGTGGGGATGACCTGTTTGGGGTTGGCGATTGCCTTTCTCAGGCCCTCGCTGCCTCCCACGTCCAGCCAGGACGACAGGTTCGCGCCAGTGAGGTTGGAAGGATTGAGTAATACCTGGTTAAGCGCCTGAGGCATCAGGAGGCCTCCTCCCTGTCTTGAGCGCGATCGTGGTGCTGGTGGTCGTAATTTGCATAGCCCGGGTAGAGCAGCGGCGCCCGTCTGTCCAGCGGCAGATCGGCGGCCGTCAATTGTCTCTGCCACTCCCTGACATGATCGATTCCGATGCGGGAGGGCTTGCTGCGGCTCACGGCAGCTGCAGCCTCGGCGCCGGCTCGCCGACCGAAGGCGATAATGTCCAGCAGCGCATTACCCATCAAACGATTGCGCCCGTGGATGCCGCCGCTTATCTCCCCGGCGCAGAGCAACCCCGGTACGTTGGTCCGGCAGCGAGTATCGATCGCAACCCCGCCGTTTTGATAGTGCAAGGTCGGGTAAACCACGAACGGGGTTTTAAAGGGATCGAGCTCGCATTTTTTAGCCAGGTGACGCAGGCTGCCGTACTGCTCAATCAGCCGGGGTTGCTCATGCAATAATGTCGGCACGTCGAGAAATACGCCGCGCGTTTGATCATCGATGCGTATACCACGGCCCTCGTGACATTCGCGAATTATCGCCGCCGCGACCTGGTCCCTGGCCCTGAGTTCATCGACGAAGCGTTCCCCGTGGGCATTGATCAGTTGGCAACCGGCGGAGCGAATCGCCTCGGTCACCAGGCAGCCCAGTCGGTGGCGCGGCCACGCAAGGCCAGTGGGGTGGTACTGGAAGGTGTCGAGATCGACCAGTTTGGCTCCAATGCGGTAGGCCAGCGCCAGGCCGTCACCCATTGAGCCAAAATGGTTGGAAGTGGGGAACCCGTTGAGGTGCATCCGGCCCAGGCCGCCGGTGGCGAGAATGACCCGTTGGCAGCGTATCAGGGTGTAGCGCTTGCGATCGGTGCTGAAGCATACTGCGCCGACGCAATTACCTTGCCCATCGCTCAGCAATTCCACCAGTGGCGAACGCTCCCAAATAGCGATGGTCGGTGTCAGGGCCACTGCCTCGCGCAGCACCCGCATCATCTCGAGGCCAGTGTAATCCTTGTAGAAAAGGATTCTCGCCGCAGATGTGCCTCCGGCTTTCTTGCATGCCAGGGGGCTGATGATGCTGTTGTCGAGTTGTTCGAACTGCATGCCCTGGCGAATCAGCCAGCTGATCGTTTTGGGGCCGTCTGCGACCATGGTGGCTACCAGTTCCGGTACACCGCCATTGTGGCCGCCCTTGAGGGTGTCATCAAAATGCCGTTGCAGTGAATCCTCGGGATCGATAGCCGCCTGAATACCGCCCTCGGCCATCACGGTATTGCTGTCACCCAGGCGTAGCTTGTTGAGCACCAATACCCTGGCACCCGCTTCGGCGGCCGTCAGCGCCGCGGCGCAGCCGGCACCTCCACCGCCTACAACCAGCACATCTGTGTCGACAATCGGTGCACCCGCCAGGTCGCGCTCGGAGATGCAGGCATTGCTTTGCAACATATCGGCCAGCTCGATCTGGCAGCTAGCGCCGGCATTCGGGCCTATCGAAAGAGTGGTATGGGAGGCGGCGATATGATCGGGGTGAAACTGCGCCAGCAGCTCCGCCGGGCTGATGGAGTCGGTGCGCATTGGGCGTGGCCCGGCGACTTTGTATTGCCGCATCGCTGCCGCGTAGTCGAGCTCCTTTTTCATCGCCTTACCTCAATGCTCAAGCTGTTCCGGGCTATCGGAGCTTGCAGGCCCGGAGTCGTACTCGATCCTTGCCTCACCCTTGCGAATTTCCTCCAGCCGGGTCAACAGGTTGACCGGCCGCAACAGCAGCGAGGCGCTCAGGCGCCGCACCAGTAAACCGAGGTGATTGGGGTCGATGTCTTCCGGGCAGGCGCGGGTGCAGAGGTCGCACATGATGCACTCCTCAAACAGCTTGCCTGCCTGCACCGGGTCTTTGGCGCGGGTATCCCGGCCCGAGGCGAGGGAAACTGCCAGTTCAACCTGCAAACCGCGGGGGCAGGCGCTGTCGCAACCGCCACAATGCCGACAATCCGTCGCCTCGGGAAATCGCTCATCAATATAGTTGACGGCATCCCAGGAATTGGTGATCTCGCTGAGCCGGTAATGGTGGTCGACACGGGCTTTGTCATCATGGTGGATGAAGCTGACCCGCATACCATCCTCCACCAGGGTTTCGCAGGCCAGCGCGGGGTTGACGGTGTTTTCGCCTTTGCGCCTGACCAATACACGGCAGCTGCCGCAAACGCCCTGCATGCAGCCGATTTGTTCAATCTGGGCATGGCCACTGTGCCAAACTGCCTCAATAATCGAATGATCCGCGGGGGCTTTGACCTCGCGTCCGTCGACAATCAATGTGGCTATTTCCGTCCCCGATGCTGCCATGTTTATCGCTCAATTTTTGGTGATCATACTGATCCACAACAACAGCCCGAGTCAGCATAAATGGAGAGCAGCGCAATTACCAGCAGTAGAGGATGGGAAGAGTGTCGGGGGGGGAGATTTGCGGGTTGAGGTAGACTTCGGCGGGCGGCCATTTTATTCTGTTCCCGGTGGCGGGCGCACCAGTCCTGAAGCCCATCGTGGCGCGATAAAAATTGGAGTTGTTCACTGTGACGTATCGTATTCGTAGAAACAAGCCGGTACGGAAAAGTGTGCGCTTGATTGCCGGCGAGCAAATCGACAAGGCGATAGCAGAAATTACCGACCCGGAACTCGATCGTCATGAAGCCGTCCACCAGGTGCGCAAGCGATGCAAAAAACTGCGGGCCCTGGTTCGCATCGTGCGACCGCAGTTTGATGAATACGAACGGGAAAATGCTTTTTTTCGTGACGCCGCCCGCGAGCTGTCCTATCTGCGGGACGCGCAGTCGGTTGTCGAGTGTTTCGACGATCTCATACAACACTATGGGGAGCAGGTCGACGATGCCCGATTTGCAGCGATCCGGGAGGGGCTGGTCGAGCGACGCAACAAAGTGACAGAAGATGTTGCTGGCCTGGAATCGCGGTTGGACGCCTTTCTGGAAAAGATGCGTGACGCCCGCCAAAGGGTCGATCGGTGGGAGATTGACGACAACGGATTTGCGGCGGTGCGGGGCGGTTTGAGCAAGACCTACGGGCGCGGTCGCAAAGCACTGCGCACGGCGCTGGCGGATCCGACCACCGAAAACCTCCACCAGTGGCGCAAGCGGGTCAAATATCACTGGTATCACGAACGCCTGCTGCGCCCTATCTGGCCCGACATCATGAAAGCCGAGCGCAGAGCCGGCGATGAACTTGCCGACCTGCTCGGGGATGAGCACGATCTGGCGGTATTGCGGCAGACGGTGGACGATGAATCCGAGCGTTTTGGCGAGAAGCTTGATCAGCAGGCGCTGGCGGGCCTGATCGATCAACGTCGAGCGCAATTGCAGGTTGAGGTCGGCTTACTGGGGCAGCGGGTGTTCGCCGAGCGGCCGGAAGCACG
>JAHEGP010000233.1 GCA_024645065.1 Cellvibrionales bacterium
GACCCGATACTGGTGGTGCTGCCGGCAGACCATATGATCCGTGATCAGCAAAAGTTTGGCGAGGCGCTGCAGCGGGGCGTGGAGCGCGCTGCGAAGGGGTATCTTGTGGTTTTTGGCGTGAAGCCCGATAAGCCCGAAACCGGCTACGGCTATATCCAGGCTGATGCTGGCGATGAGGAGGGTTCGGCCGTTACCCGATTCGTTGAAAAACCCGACGCGCTGACCGCCAGGGATTATGTCGCCAGTGGCGACTACTTCTGGAGCAGTGGTATGTTTGTGTTCAGGGCGTCGGCCCTGATCGAGGAATTGACACGCTTCGAGCCCGATATGGTTGCCTGTTGCCGGCTTGCGCTGCAGCATTCCGTGGGAGATCTGGACTTTATTCGTATGCACAAGGAGTCGCTCGAAGCCTGCGTCTCCAAGTCCATCGATTACGCATTGATGGAGCGAACGGAGCGTGCCTGGATGATTCCACTAAATACCTTCTGGAGTGACCTCGGCAGCTGGTCATCACTGTGGGAGGTGATGGATAAGGATGAGCGAGGTAACGTAAAATTAGGTGATGTGTTAGCCGAGGACTGCAATGGTTGCCTGTTTCACGCCGAAGATCACCTCATTGCGGCAATCGGAGTAGACGACCTCGTGGTGGTTGATACCCGCGACGCCTTGCTGATCTCAACCCGTGAGCGGGTGCAGGATGTGCGGCAACTGGTCGAATTGCTGGACCAGCAGGGCCGCGAAGAACACCTGTCACATCGAGAGGTCCATCGTCCCTGGGGCAGTTACGATTCCGTTGACCAGGGTGAGCGCTATCAGGTCAAGCGTATAGTCGTGAAGCCCGGGGCGTCGCTGTCCCTGCAAATGCACCATCATCGTGCCGAGCACTGGATCGTGGTCAAGGGAACCGCTGAAGTGCAAGTGGGTGAACACTGGCAGGTGGTCGCCGAGAACCAGAGCGTGTATATCCCGCTGGGAGAAAAGCACCGCTTGCGCAACCCCGGTAAACTTGCCCTGAACCTGATTGAAGTGCAGAGCGGCAGCTATCTAGGCGAGGACGATATCGTGCGTTTTGAGGACAGCTACGGCAGGAGCTAGATCGGCCTGCTACGGTAAGTTGTCCCGCAATGGCACGATTTCCGCAGTGTAGGGGCGCGCCGAGCCATCGCCATGGGTTTCTATGAGCGTTCGCAGCGTCGCGTCGATTTTCTCCTTGTCGAGCTGATCAACGGCATTCCGCAGGGACTCAAGCTTGGGGCGCAGCCAGGTCCACTTGACCGAGGTTTCTTCAGAGCGAAGAATCTTTGGGTGCCGGGTAGCGGTTGCGTTACCGGTAATAAAGAGCTCCTCGTGCAATTTCTCACCGGGCCGCAGGCCAACGTACTTGATTTCAATTGCACCATCGGGGTTATCGCTATCCTTGACGGTGTGACCCGCCAGTTGGATCATGCTTTTAGCGAGGTTGTTGATTTTGATCGGCGCCCCCATATCCAGCACGAAGGTATCGCCTCCCTCGCCCAGCGCTCCGGCCTGGATCACCAGCCCGGCGGCTTCAGGAATCGACATCAGAAAACGGGTCACTTCCGGGTGGGTCACGGTAACGGGACCGCCCATGGCAATCTGTTGCCGAAACAGAGGAACGACAGAGCCCGAGGATTCCAGGACATTACCGAAGCGCACGGTTTCAAAGCGGGTTTTGATACTGCCCTGGTTGCGGGCATCATCCTGAATCGCTTGCACCAGCAACTCGGCGACGCGCTTGCTGGCACCCATGATATTGCTGGGCCGCACCGCTTTATCGGTGGAGATAAGGACGAAAGTTTCAATATGGGCTGAAAGCGCAGCCTCGGCTGCCGCCAGGGTACCAAACACGTTGTTTTTTATACCTGCAACCGGGTTGTCCTCGACGATCGGAACATGCTTGTAGGCGGCGGCATGATAAACGGTGTGAACGCCGTATTCCTGCAGCACTGAGAGCATCAGGGCCCCGTCCTGTACCGACCCCAGAAGTGCCACGACCTCGACGCCATGGGAAGGGGGAAGGGACTGATGGACGTTGTAGAGCGCATGTTCCGAATGATCGAGCATGACCATTCGCCTGGGTTTCAGCTGAATCAACTGACGACATATTTCCGAGCCTATCGACCCACCGGCTCCGGTGACCATGACAGATTTGTCCAGTACATTGTGGATCAGCAGCTCACTGACCGGCTCAACCTCTTCCCGGGTCAGCAGGTCTCCGACATTGGCCTCGCGCAGGTCCTCGATATTGACGCGCCCGGCGATTAGTTCGTTCATTGCGGGCACGACTCTGACATGCACCGGCAGGGGTTCGAGGTAGCGCAGGATGCGCCGGCGGTTCTTTTGATCTGCGGATGGAATGGCCAGGAGCAGGTCGCCGACCTCATATTGATCGATCAATTGCGCAATGGCGGCGGGGGGGAATACCCGCAGGCCGGCAATTTCCTGCCCCTGTAAACGGGGGTCATCATCGATAAAGGCCACCGTGACCAATTCGCGCCCATAGCGGAGGGCGCCAGCGAGCTGCACGCCTGCAGATCCAGCGCCCCAGATAATCGCCCGTCCTGTCCCTTCTCCGGGACGCAAATAGACGTGCCTGATCATTAACCTTACGCTGCCTATAGTGACAATATTCAGGGCCCAGAAGATGGGTAACACTGATCTTGGCATGCCGCTGTAATGGGTAACGATCACGGCCAGAACAGCCCACAGCAGGGTAGTCAGAGTGACGGACTTGACGATGGTCCAGAGCGCCTTCTGGCCGAGGTAGCGAATGACGGCGCGATAAAGACCCAGCCGGATGAAAACCGGTATGCTGATCAATGGAGCCGCGAGAAACAGGATCCACTCGTCGCCGCGTATCATGTAGGGGGTTTTCAGTCGCAGCGAGAAAGCCACCCAGAGCAGGAGCGGTATCACAAGGGCATCGAACACCAGCAAGCTGCGTTGCATTGTGCTGCGTGGCAATTTGATGCGCCACTCATGAAGGAAGGTTTTACTCATACACACCTGAATGCAAGGTGAGCCAGACCAGGGGTAGCCACGCCAGGGCCAGCCACGCCAATTGCCACGAAGGCGCTATTATGACAAGCCAGGCCAGTGGCAGCAACCACAGTATATTAATGGTCATTGCCAGCATGGTCGTGATGCGATGAGCCCTTGCACGCCCCGGGGTCGCTGCTTGGCCTCGTTGCTGGTAATAGCGACCAAGTGCGGCGGCATAGCGTTGGTAGGCATGGCTGCGATGAGCGGCATGCCAGGGCTGCCCGCTGAATATCCGCCGTAAAAGGGTTAGTGTACTATCCACCCAAAAAACGCCGCCCAGCACCAGCCAGGTGGTCAGGGGCAGTTGATCGTTGGAAATACTATCGATGGCAAATACCCCCAGCACATAGCCAAGGAAGATACTGCCGACATCACCCATGAAGACCCGGGCCGGCGGCCAGTTCAAGCTCAGGAAGCCGGCTACCGCTGCCACTAGCAGGCACATGGATACCACCAGGCCGGATGCCGGTTGCGAATTGGTCGCCGCGATCAGCAGTGTTGCGCTGGCACAGATAAACAATGCCTCGCTGGCCGCAAGGCCGTCAATGCCATCCATAAAATTAAACAGGTTGATCCACCACAACAGGATAAATGCTGCGGCGGCAAGAGCCAGCCATGATGGCAGCGCGGATGCGGGGGCAGCGTAGCCCGGTACCAGCAGTGCCGCGGCCACGGCGACACCTTGCCCCAGCAGCCGGTACTTTGCCGGTAGCGGAGATATGTCATCCCAGAGGCCCAGCCCGGCCAGCAGGCATCCGGCCCCAAGCAAACAATTGGCATAGCGCCAGTCCAGTGCGCCGCTGGCGCTTGAAAACCCCAGCGCGAGAGCGAATGCCAGTACCATTCCCAGGCCGCCGCCATGGGGAACAATTTGCTGGTGAGAACTGCGCTCGTTGGGTGCGTGTAACAGGCCCAATTTGCCGGCATGCCGGATCAGTAGCTGCCCCCCCCACCGAGACAGGCCAGCGGTAATCGCTGCCAGCAGCAAAAACGAAACCGCTGACGGCATCAGCTGGCCTGCCCTGATTCTCGGCCACTGTTCAATTCGGCCACGATCTGTGGCAAACAGCTGAAAAAGTCTTGTTGCGGCTGCCATCCCAATTCACGCTTGAGCCTCGCGGCACTGTATACAGCGCTACCAAACAGACGGTCATAGGCGGCCGAATCCCAGGGCATGGCGTTATCGCTGAGGCGATTGCCGATGTCCCCAAGTCGGGCCGCCCATCTGAACCAACTGAGAGGCAGCGCAAAGCCCGGGGGAGAGCAACCCAATGCCTGGTGCATGGCGGCGTAGATTTCGTGGGTTGAGTAGGCCTGTTCGTCGCAGACGATGTAGAGGCGCCCAGCTGCGCTTTCGGTATCCATCGCCAGCTGCGCGGCAGCGATAAGATTTCCCAGTGCCACCATCGAGCGCTGATTCCGGACCTTCGGTAAGGCGGGCATGCGACCCCGGGAGATGGCTTGCATCATCCTCCGCAAATTCCCTTTGACTCCCGGCCCGTAAACCAGGCAGGGACGTAAAATCACTGCATGCCGGATTTTCGTTCCCCAGGCCCGGCGTACCAGGGCCTCCGCGGCAAGCTTCGACTCGCCGTACAGGTTGTCGGGAGGACTCTGCCAGTCTTCGTCCACCGATTGATCACCGGGGCTTCCCGCCGCCTGCACGCTACTGAAATAGACCAGCCGGGGCACGCCGGCAGAGGCTGCCGCGGCAATCAGTTTTGCGGTTGCTTCGACGTTCAGCTGCCATAATGCAGTCCGTGCGGCGGTCGATAAGGAGCGAAAGTGGGCAGCCCCGGCACAGTGGAAAATA
>JAHEGP010000042.1:0-3782 GCA_024645065.1 Cellvibrionales bacterium
TGAGCCCCATGCTGTTCAGCCGGCGTTCGAGATGCTCGAGTCGGTCGATTCCCCAGTACCACTCCCCGCCGTAGTGGAGCATGGCGCTGAGGTAGTGGCCGTTTTTTTCCAGCAGGCTTTCGTTTGCCCGCAAATGATGGCGATAGCATTGGGCATGATCGGTAATCACCGGATCGACCAGTTGGGCCAGGGAGGTATTGTCACCCTGCCAGTACGCGTCGAACAATTGACGCGCCTTGTCCAGGTAGCCCGGTTGCAGCTCCCAGTGGAGCAGCTGTGCAGTTAGCGAGGTATCTCTAACGCATGTGCTGTGGGGAAGGCTTTGAGGGAAGCGGAGTTGATACAGATCGGCCAGGTAAGCACCGTCAACCCGCGCATTTTTCTCCCACAGGGAAGGGGCCGGGTACATGTCCTGCTGCAGATTCAATACCGTGCGAAAGTCATATTGCAGCGGATAGCGATCGGCCAGCTCATCGAGCACCTGCAGTAACAGGTAACTGTAGGGGTCGTTTAGCCGCAGGTAAACCGTCACTCGATGCGGTTGTTTGCAGCGCGCTCTGCGGGTTTCAGCGATTCGCCGCTTGAGATTTTGCAGCCTCGACCCGCTGAGAAAGCGGATCAGTTGAGGTCGTAAGGCTTTAGCCATGACGAATCCTTGCGGTAGCGATTTTGATTCCGGATGCGCAACCCCGCAACCCGGACATTGTCAGAGGCGCGATTTGAGCTCAAGGATATCGGTGCTATCCGATGGTAGCGAAAACACCATGCCGTCTTGTGCCAGGCTTACCTTGCCACTGTAGATGTCCTCTACGCCAGCGAGAAACACCCGGTCCATACCCGGTAGCACCAGTGGTGGCACGATATGGTAGAACACCAGTTGGCGTGAGTTGCTAGCGGCGGCGCTGGCAGCGGCCTCTGTGGGACTGGCATGGTAGCCCTGGATATCCAGGGTAATTTTCTCGAGGATGTCGTTGCCTGCCTTGTTGGCGGCACTGTGCATTATACCGACCAGTTCCGGGCTCAACGCATCATGCAGCAGCAGATCCGCATCACGGGCAAAACGCTCGAGGTTTTCGGATTGTGTGGTATCGCCGCTAACCACCACGCTGCGCCCGCCATAGTCAAAGCGGTAGCCCACCGCGGGTTGGACGGGATCATGGTTGACCTTAAAGGCGACGACCTTCAAGCCTCCCTGGTCCCAAACTACCGCCGAGGCGCCAGCGTCAGGCAAGCCAAAGGGGCGAGCGGAAAGGCCCTTGCCGGATAGTGGCGCAACGCCAACCCCGTGGTGTGCAGCCCGATACTTCGCATCTTTGGCGTATGACAGGTTGAATCCATCAACCACGGGCTCCACTCCCCTGGGCGCTATAACCGGCAATGGTGATGTGTTGGCTGTGCTGATCCAGCGCAGGGTGCCGGTCTCTCCCAGACCATCGATATGATCGGAGTGAAAGTGCGTGAGCAATACCGCGTCGACCTCCCCGATGGGCACTTGCATTCGATTCAGGTTGCGCGCGCCCCCGGTTCCGGCATCGACCATGAGCAGGTTTTCGCCGGCGATGATCACCAGGCAAGGACCGGATCTTTCAGGGTCGGGCATTGGGCCGCCGGCACCACAAATACCCACAGCCAATCCGGGTGCAAGATCATCGCGGATATCCGCGACCATTACCCTGCCGAAGGCGCGCTCCAGCATCGGCACTACCAGCAGGCCCCGCAGAGCGAAGAGCAAGCCGAACACCAGCAGGATACTGACCAGTGCCAGCGCGATTTTTCTAGACATTCGGGAACCCTGATTATTCTTATCAATTGGCGCAGTAAATGGGGCTGCCTCCAGCGACCCGGCGCTGGCGAGTCGCAGGGTACAATGCCCGACGAAAAACAGTCCGGGTATCGACGGGGCCTAACCGAAGCTCTGGCGGTGTATCAAGATAACCAGAGCTTTGTGCGTTCTTTAAATTGTGCATTCTCGCAGTCCCACAGATGCCGTCAGGTGGCACTCCGGAGCTCCGGGCAACACCGAAGTGATCGGACAGGGCGCGGCTATTTCATTGTATCCGGGAATGATGTATTTTCACATGAACAATCATACGTCAATTACAGTCGAGGAGAATAATGATGAAAACCCTGGTAAAGGCTTGTGCGGTGTGCGCAGCGGTTCTGTTGGCCGGCAGCGCCTGGGCCGAAAATCCCGGTGACCCGGTGGTCGGTACGGTGCTCACCGGCGTCAATGCTGAAACGGTGGCGACAACCGGCTATCGCGCGACCAAGTTATTGGGGGCGAGTATTTACAATGACAAAGGCGAAGACATCGGCAAGCTGGAAGATTTTATCGTCGGCTCCGATGACTCCGTGTCAGTGGCGATCATCGGTGTGGGCGGCTTTCTGGGTGTGGACGAGCGAATGGTTGCGGTGCCGGTGGAGGTCCTTGAGATGAATGACAAGGGGCAGTTGCAGCTGTCTGGCGCCAGTAAGCAACAGTTGCAGGCTCTGCCTGCCTTCGTCTATGCGGAGTAAGATCACTCCGCAGTCGCTGCGGCCGCTGCAGCACTGCTAGCGGTGGGCACAGGGGGCGGCTTCTCGGCCTCCATTTAGTAGCGTGAGTAGTATGTGAGTAGTAGCGTGCGGTGCTGGCTGTGGCGCTCACAGGCGGCAGGCGACCCGAATTGATGAACAAATGGGTGTTAATACTTGTTGCCGTGCTTTTGACCCAGCCGGTCCAATCGGCTGAAGTCAAAGGGCAGGGGCAGCGGCAGGGGCAGTGCGTGATACTGTTGCACGGGCTTTGGCGCACCAGTTTGTCGATGAAGGCGCTGCAGTGGTACCTCGAAAGTGCCGGCTATGCGACAGCCAACCAGAGTTATCCCTCCCTGGCTTATACCATCGAAGATCTCGCGGAGATGGCGGTGGCTGATGGGCTGCACGATTGCAAATCCAGGGGCTACCAGGGTTTTCATTTCGTGACTCATTCCCTGGGGGGCATTCTACTCAGGCAGTACCTCGATCACAAACCGATACCGGGATTGCAACGGGTGGTCATGCTGGGGCCACCTAATCGAGGCAGCCAGCTTGCCGACTATATCCAGTCCCTGGATTTCCTGGCGCCGGTGGCACCAGCGGCCGTCGCCCAGCTTGGCACGGGCGCGGGGTCCTTGCCACTGAGGCTGGGGGCACCTGATTTCGAGCTCGGCGTTATTGCCGGCACCTTGAGGCAGAGCACCTTGTTGCCCGGATTTCCGGATGAAGTGAGCGATGGCACGGTAGCTTTGTCGGAAACCCCGGTTGATGGCATGAAGGATTTTCTGGATTTGCCGGTCAGTCACACGTTTATGATGTGGAACCCGGGTGTGCTGGCGCAGGTCGTGTTTTTTCTCGAGCACGGCGAGTTCGATCGGAGCCGGGAATCACCAGGCAGTCAGGGTCCTGGCACCCGGCAGAGCCACTCAATCGGCAATGTGACCAGTGCGGTAGGGCGATAAATCCAGAATCTCGATGTCGCCGATAGCGGTGGGCTGGCTCGACATCCACATCACTATTCTCTGGCCGTCCGTGAAGTAGGGGTCACCGGTCAGGTTGCCGTCGGGCTGGTCATAGCTTGACGGTTCTATTCCCCCGACATAGCCAAACTTCTTCAATGACTGGCTATAGGCAAGGTCTTCCAGCAGGAATTCGCGTGTCTCGTCAACATCGGGATCGATCTTGTGGGTAGTAATTGTTTTGGCGGTAAAGTGCACCCCGATGTCGCGGCTAATCTGGCCTATCCATACGGGAGCCCCATCGAG
>JAHEGP010000042.1:3792-16813 GCA_024645065.1 Cellvibrionales bacterium
TACTGGAACGTGCCCGCTGCAATGCAGCATCCTGGGGCCGATCAAAAACGTACAGTGCGCTGACTGGAGAGTAACGGTAGCGGCCACCGGTCAGTGCCGAGGCTGCGGTCTTGAACAGCGAAGTCGCGTAAATGGTCTCGGTTTCGTCCCAGCCTGCGCGCAAGAAACCGTAGTACAAATCCTTGATCTCTCCGACGAAAACCAGGTTGAGGGGATCGCCGCGGTGTTTTCCGCTCTTGTCTCTTACGCAGCAGGGCAAGCGTTCCAGCTCAGCCACCAGCTGCTGCAGGTTGACATGCTGTAGTTGGTTTTCGGGATACAGCGTCTCGAGGTCTATTTCGTAGTGATCCAGCTTGAGCCCCGGTACCGGGACGAAAAAGCTCATCATATAGCCTGCGCCGTCGCCAAAAACGTCTATGTTAAAGGACTTGGTTCCCTCATCGACCCGGGTGAAAATGTAACCGGACTGAATCCCAAGGGGTGCTACCCAGAGGCGCAGGGTACTGCCTTCATAGGAGTCATTGTAACTCCCTATCGACCTGCCTGAGTGCGCGCGTCCGGCAGATTCCCGGGGCGCGAAATAGGCGGCGTCGATTCCCATCGGCGCAAGAAAAAGGGCCGTATCGCTGCGATTTTCCAACTGCACCCAAACCGGTTGGACATTTCTTCGATAGAGGTCGGCGCCAAAGATCGCCTCGGCCTCGGCGCGACTGGGGACGGCGGTAGCAATTTTCAGGACCTTGAACGACTCCTCATGCAGGCGATCGTTGGGTGGCGGTACTTGTCTGCCAGCCAACAGTTGCTCCGGCTCATCGGCCCGCGCCACGCCGAAGCACGACAAAAGCAGGGCAACGAATAGCGCCGCAAAGCCTTTTCGCCGGCTAATCATTAGTGATGCCCGCCGGTTGCAAAGCTTCCCGGCCGTAGATAATCCTGGCCTTGTTCAGGGCGATGGGTCGCTCCGACAGGTACAAAACATAGCGCTTACCCTGGGTAAAATAGGCGCCACCAATATAGGTCACCTGGGGCTTGTCCTCGGTGCTGACTCCTACCCCTGAAACCAGGCCGAATTGGCGTAGTGACTGGTTGTACCAGAAGCTTTGCAGGACGAATCGAGGTGCCTGGTCAATATCGGCAGCAACGCTTTCCCGCGCGAACTTTAGCCAAAAGTTGAGGTCGATCTGATCCTTCACCAGCAATTGTTGCAGCAGGTCCTTTTCCCCGACGCCATAATAGGCGATCCCTGTCCACACGGGCTCACTATTGACCTCCCAGGGGGCTAACCACAGTGCCACCGCGAGAATTTGCCGCTCGACCTCGTCCTCGCGACTCTTGTAGAAAATGGCGTCCGGAGAGCGACCGAAAACTTTCAACCGCAGCGCTCTCTGCACGACTGGCGATTCTGCATTGGCTTCAATCCAGGCGCCGCGCAACAAGGAACTGCGCACCGCCAATGGGCTACCGACCAGTACCAGGTTGAGTGGCAGCCCCTCTGGCTCTCCTGTAAGTATGTTTTCTGAACAGCACGGTAGTTCATTTTCCAGTACTGACTCCAGTCCTGCTTCGTCCAGCTTCCTGATCTCAGAGTCCCGGTACAGGTTTTCGAAGTCTATTCGTTGATGAACGGCGGTAAATCCGGGCATGCGAACAAAAAAAGTAAAATGGGCGGCTGAGGTACCCTTGAAGATATCGAGGTTGAAGCCCTTGGTGCCCGGGGTGAAATTGGTATAGATCAGCCCTGAGCGGGTTTCCTGCGGCTCGATATGGCGCTCCATGCCGTTGCGATGGAACCATTCCTCCATATCGGCATAAGCTCGCTTATTGAAGCCCTTACGGTTCATATAGGCAACTTCGATGGGAGAGAAGTAGTTAGGATCAATACTGCGGAAAGCGGCGCGCACCCGTTTGTCACCGTTGTTCTTGACGCTGACCCAAACGGGCTGGATGCCCTGCTGGTAAAGGTCCAGTCCGGTGAGTGACAGGGTCTCCCCTGCGTCCGGAACGGCGACGGTCACTGTCAAGTCTCCCTGCTGCTGGGTGATGGCGCGTTGCAGGAAACCCGCCTTAGCGAGGCTTTGTTGGTGATAGGGCTTACCGGCGCAGGCGCTAAACAACAGGGTGAGCAGCGCCAGGGCTACAAACCTGCCGCAGACACCTGGGTTGCGATATCGTTCGCGGTAGCAGAATGGCAGCATCCCGGCCTGGATAATCTTCAATACTGTTCCTTTGGCCCCAGCTTCATCAGTGTATTCATTACCCGCTGCATCACCTCCCGCGATGGTTGGGTGGTGACTGTCTCAACACTATTCTGCCAGTAGGTATCGCCGTCTTCGTCCAGCTTTACCCGCCAGGCGTTTTCGCCCGACATATCGCGCTTGATGATTGCCGCCATGTCCTCTGCCAGCGCGGGTGAGTCGACAAACGCTCCCATCTCGGTATTGATTCGGGCCGAACGCGGATCGAGATTCATCGAGCCGATAAAAACAAACCGCCGATCCACCACTGCCGATTTGCTGTGCAGCCCGGTAAACCCCGCTGCGACCGGGGGAACATCGACAATCGATTGCTGGATGGCCGGGTCGGCGCGCATTTCATACAGATCGACTCCCGCTCTTATAAAATCGTCACGCCAGGGTTCATAGTGACTGTTGACCGCCGGTACATCATGGGAGGCGAGGGAGTTGGTCAATATACTTACTTCAACATTGCGATCTTCAAGCTTCTGCATGCAGTCAATGGCGGTCTGTGACGGAATCACGTAGGCGTTCATTATCAGCAATTCGGATTGGGCGAGGGTGAAAAAATTAAACATACTGGAAATCACATTCTGGCTGATCTGGTCCCCGCTGGTTTCATCATAGACCAGTTTGCTGCTGCCGATCCTCAGCCTGGCAGCAAAGCTTGTCAGCTCGTCGCTCCAGTCACGGGGTTTGCGCGGGAAGGCTTCCAATTGGGGTGCGTTTGCGGAGTTGTCCAGAAGGTTTTGCCATTGTTGTTGCGCTATCGCCTTGTTCGGTCGGGTGCTCAGGTTCAGCGAGGATTCAACCCACTCGCTGTTCCAGAACATGTCAAACATCCCGTTAGCCTGTGTCGCGATGTAGCCAATACCCAGCAAATCGGTGTCATGGAAGTTATAGGCGTCACTAAGGCCAAAATAATGGTCACCTAGATTGCGGCCCCCAATGACCGCCGCCCGGCCATCCACGATCATCAGCTTGTCATGCATGCGGCTGTTGAGGCGCTCCATTTCCGCAATCATTTCCCCCGCGCGCTCAACCAGGTTGGTGCGATCTTCCCAGGGATTGAACATGCGGAACTCAATGTTGGGTTGTGCTTCCAGGTTGGCAATGAACTGGTCATGTCCCTGCAGAATCAGGTCGTCTACCAGCAGGCGCACTTTCACGCCGCGCTGTGCGGCATGTATTGCGCGTTCCAGCATCAATTTGCCACTGGCATCCGGGTACCAGAGGTAGGTCTGGATATCCAGTGAGGTGGTGGCGGAATCGATCAGCGCCAGTCGCCAGTAAAGCCCATCAAAGCTGCTGTCCAGAATGTGGAAGCCCGAGTACTCCTCGCCATTTTCGGCTTGTATGACCGCAGCCAGCTCGGCCAGCAAGCCGCTACGCGCAGGAGCTTCTGCATGGCTGGGTGGCATTGTCACGGTCTCTCGGTCCAGGCTTTTTGAGGCGCAGCCGCTGATGACGATCGTCAGCGCCAGTGTGCACAGCACCGTTACTTGGTGTCTTCCACTGCCGCATCTGGCGAGGGCTTTCATATGTTTCCCTTGTTCGGCAGTAGGTAAAGTACAAGTTGCTTAAATTTTATCCCGCGGGTGTCAAGCTGTCTATTTTGGTAAATGCGAATTGGCGGCAAGCGCCGGCGTGGTCGCTGGGAAGCGGAATCAACGCCAACCGAGGCCTTAACGGTCGCAACAGGGGAGTATAACCAGCGCTCACCGCCACGGCCCGGTCGCTGGAGGGGGCTCGGTGGGGACAAGCGGGACAGCCGGATCCTGAGGTAAGCAGAAATCTATAAATGCGCATCCAGCCAGCCGCGCAGCTCCCCAAACAGTTCCAGGCGTTCGGGCTCATTGAAGATTTCATGATGCAAGCCGGGGTAGATGCGCAGTGTCTTATCGGTGGAGTTGGCCCGCTGGTGCAGCAGGCGTGATCCTTCAGCGGGCGTCATGGTGTCTGCCTCGCCATGCATTATCAGTATCGGCAAGGTGATTTCAGCGGCCCTGGCCTGAATCACCTCCATCGCAGCGAAAAGTTCAGCGACACCGCGGGCGCTGATTTTTCCGCCGTAATTCAGGGGGTCGTCGATGTAGTCGGCGACGACTTCCGGGTCCCGGCTGACACCGTGGGCGTCGAGTTGCATCACGCCGACCCTGGGCGCTACCCGTGCCAGCAGGCGCACCAGCAATAGTTGGAACAAGGGCGGTTTGCCACCCGGCACTTGTATCGCCGGGCCGGAAAGGATCGCGCCATGAAAATCCCGCTGGTGCTGCAGCAGAAAGTGGGCGCTAATCAAGCCGCCCATGCTGTGGCCGAGCAGGAATATCGGTTTGCCGGGCTGCGAATTCTTTAATTCATCCAGGATTTGCTCCAGGGTATCGAGGAAGTCGTCAAAGGAATCGATATGTCCCGGACTGCCCTCGGACTTACCGTGACCCGGCAAATCGAGGGTGCACAGCGCGTAACCCGCGTCCGTCAGGAATTCCGCCATCGGCTGATAGCGGCTGCTATGCTCGGCGAGGCCATGCACAACCAGCAGCCACGCCCTGACCTCACCGTCCGGAGACCAGCTTTGCCGGTGTATTTGCAAACCGGCTCTGTTGGTGAAGGAACCCTGTTGCTGCTGCATCATCGTATCCTTATCCCGGGTCCGATTCGGCGCCGGCGCTGACCCGTAACAAGCCACGAAAGGCGTTGCTGGCGGACTGTGAGCCGTTGATGACCCGGTAGACATCACTGGCAATGGGCATTTCTACGTCATATTCCTCAGCCAGCGCCATCACCGCCGGTGCGCTTTTGACACCCTCGGCCACCATCACCATATCGGCGATGATGTCCTCCATTTTCCGGCCCTTGCCCAATTCGACCCCGACATGGCGATTGCGGCTTTGGGGGCTGATACAAGTTGCGATCATGTCGCCCATGCCGGCGAGGCCGGCAAAGGTTTCCGCCTTCCCGCCCATCGCAACGCCCAGCCGGGTGGCCTCCGCAAGACCGCGGGTGATGAGTGCAGAGCGCGTATTGTCGCCCGCTCCCTGGCCGTCACCCATACCCACGGCAATGGCAATGATGTTTTTCAGCACCCCCCCGAGTTCGCAGCCGATGACGTCATTGTTGGTGTAAACCCGGAACAGACCGCTGCGAAAATCAGACTGCAATTCGCGAACGATAATATCGTCTTCCATGGCCAGGACGCCGGCCGCGGCCTGGCCGGCCATGATTTCCCGGGCCAGGTTAGGTCCTGTCAGCACACCCACAGGATGGCCGGGCAACACTTGCTTGATGATTTCGGTCATGCGCATTCGGGTATCCAGTTCCAGTCCCTTGGTGAGGCTGATGACCGGGACCCACGGCCTGAGGTGCGGGGCGAGTTGCTCCAGGACGCCGCGAAAGCCCTGTGAGGGAACTCCCATAACCAGCAGGTCGACGTTGCTGACGGCCTCTTCAATATCAGCGGTCGCCTTGAGTCGATCGCAAAGTTTCGCTCCCGGTAAATATTTTTCGTTAGTATGATGTTGGTTGATTTCGTCAACTGTGGCCTGGTCCCTGGCCCAAAGGGTGGTCGGTGCGTTGCGGGCTACTAATGATGCAACTGTGGTCCCCCAGGAGCCTCCCCCCAGTAGTCCGACCCTGATTCTGGATTTCATAACTTGATAGCCTCCTGCCCGGGTTGTACAGATTCCAACTGGGTCGCTCGCTGCGCGGTTGCAATTCCCCGGATTTGCCCCAATCGCAATGCCAGTTCCCGCATTTGCCTTGCGTTCGCACTGCGCTCGCGTGCAATGTTATCGCCACCAGCCTCGGTAAGGCCCCGGTGTTTGAATACTTTGTAGCCGTTCTGGAACAGCAGTTTGCCGATAGAGGCCTCGCTGCTGATGCGCCGCTGCAACCAGGCCTGGCGACCGTACTTGAGGGCCTGATTGATGCAGTCCCTTTCCTCCAGGCCCTGGCCGGGCTGGAGCCTGGCCAGCAGGTCGGCCACGATGCGATAGGCTTCGGTGTAGATCAGCAGCGCGTTGTGCGCGAGCAGGGGTGCCAGCCCTTCCAGCAGCTGCGCGAAGGCGCCTGGCCCGGCACCCAGCAACGACTCCCACTCGGGTACACTGCGATCCAGCTCGGCCCGAATTTCGGCGTGAAAGACGTCGCTGGGGGAATAGAAGAACTCGAATTTGAACAGGTCCCTCAGCCGATCGACCTCAGCCCAGAATTGCGCCTGCGGATCGTCGCCCGGGTTTTCGTTAACCTTGACCAAGGCCAGTTCGATGATCGCCTTGTTGACAAAAAAGTGAATGACCGTATTGCGGTAATAGCTTGCCAGGGGCTGCTGGTCCGGGGCGATGCCATAAACTACGTCGGGGCCTTCATCGTAGCGGGTGATAAAGCCCTCACCCAGCATGATGTCGAGCACCCCCCGCATATGATCGGCATGGGACGGATCGAAATCGTCGGAAATGCGGATCTCCCGCTGCCGTGCCCACAGCAGCAGGGCATTGACTTCTACCGACAGTTCCGCCTCGGTGAGGGCCTGGGGTGAGGCTCCCAGCAAGCCCATCGTGACCAGCGAAGGCAGGGTGATCGGGGTGACGCGGTTGGCTTCGACGGCGACCTGGAAAGCTATTTTTGACAGGGCCAGGCGATCGTCGGGTGCGGGTGCCTGCTTGAGTATCACGGGCTCGCCAATGTCGACGTAAACCCTACCCATGGGGCGGCGCAGGCTGCGAATATAGCCTATGAACCACTTCAGCGACTCGGGCTGCTTTATTTTGCCGGTCTGTTCACCCGCGTATTCCTCGGCGTCACGCAATACGTCGTAGCTGATGGACACGGGAATGATATGAATATTTTCGTTGCCGGTGGCGTAGCACGCTTCAAGCACGTATTTGAGCAGGCCGTAGCGTGGGGGCATCAGTTTGCCGGTGCGCGAGCGGGTGCCCTCGAAGGCCCAGTGCATGGGGAAGCGCTTCTCCATCAGGTAGCCGATGTAGTGTTTTAATGTCAATTTATAAAGCTCGTTATCCTGGAAGCTGCGGCGTATGAAGATGCCGCCGGATCGACGCAGTAAAAAACCGAGCCCCGCAAAGCTCATGTTGGCGCCGCCAAAAATGTGCGGCATCGGAAAGTCACTGTCGTAGAGCAGTTTGGGGACCACCATGCCGTCCAGGTAAGTTTTGTGGGTCCAGAGCAGCATTGAGGGATAGTTGCGCACCCAGTCGCGCATTCGCTCGACGTCGGCGTCTTCGTAAACAAATTTGTCCTCGTAGCCCTGTCCCAGGACAAATCCATTGAAGCGTGCGTTGAGGTCGAGATAAAAGCGCCGTGGTATGGAGATCATTTCTTTCATGTAGCCGCGGGCCTCTTCCCAGACCTCGGCGACCGGTGTGTGTTGCTGCTGTGCCAATTCCCGGAGTGCCGTTCTATAGCCGGGATCGGCGCTAATGCTCTGGGCTACGAAACGTGGCACCTTGTAGCGGCCACCCTGCAAGCGGCGCTCGGCGATTTCAAGTGCCAGCCCGGCCTGGCGGGCAACAAAGTCGGCAAAGTCTGCGGTATCGTTGCCATCCTGATCGAAGTGGTGCTGGTAACGCTGTTTCAGGGCACCTATGCTCGCCGGCTCTGCCGCGATACAGCGCACCCGCTCCGGGTGGTCGTCGAGAATGCGCCGGCCCTGCTTGGCATTGGGGCGTCTCGGGTCGCCCAGCAGCAGGTCGCGAATGCGGGGGCCCGAGTCGAGGAATTCCGCTGAGGGCAACCAGGCGACGCGAAGGGGTGCGACCCGGGTTTCATCGGCGTCGGCCAAGCCCGTTTTCAGGGTTCGGGTATCCGGCAGTGCCTTCTCCCGAAGCGGCAGGCTGACCACCTGCCGGGTACCGGCATCGTCTGCGGCAGCGTGCTGCTGCACCCAATCACGCAGTAATCTCTCTTCCAGGGAATTGCGGGCATCGAGGATAAACAATACCGGTAACCCGGGCGGCCGGGGCCAGGGATTATCGGCGAAGGGTGTGGTTGCCGCCGTCACCCGGTCGCGTCCTTGCTCTTGCCAGCGGATCTGCTTGCCGTGGTGGCATTTTTACCGCGAGTATTTTTGGCTACTGATTTTGCCCTGGTAGCAGGTTTGGCTTTGGTGCCGGGTTTAGCCCTGGCAGCGGGTTTCGCGTTGCCATTGGGTCTGGCTTTGGCAGCGGATTTTGTTTTGGTCCTGGCCCGGGTTTTGCCGTCCGCTCTGCCGCGGGCTGCGGGCGTTCGAGCCCCGGGGACCTGACCCAATGCCTGCAGAAACAGTCGGCGCACTTCATCGACGTGTTTAGCAATACCCTTGCTTGACCACTCCGAGGTGTCAATCGGGGGCAGTACCTCGACCTGGACCGTCGCTGGCCGGAACACAAAGTCCCCCTTGGGAGCGACATCCAGTGAGTTATGGATAACGATCGGGACAATGGGAACGCCCGCTTGAATCGCCAGGTGAAAAGCCCCTTTCTTGAAGGGCGCGAGGCGCGGCGATACGGTGCGCGTTCCCTCGGGCGCTATGGCTACCGATTTCCCTTCATCCTTTATGGCTTTAACCAGGGGGGTCATGGCTTCAATGGCGCCGCGGGTATTGGCGCGATCGATAAATACGACACCGCCATATTGCATGACCATGCCCAGAACGGGCATCTTTTTGATTTCCTGCTTGCCGATACCAGCAAAATCCCGGCGCAGCAGTTTGGCAATCACAATGACGTCGGCCTTGCTCTGGTGATTGAATATAAAAACGGCCGGACGGTGCGACCAAAGATGCTCCTCGCCCTCTACCTCGAGTTTCATCCCGATAAGGGCGCTGGCGGTGTCGGCGAATACCGAGAAGGAAAAATTCTGCGCATCTCGCCGGTTGCCGGTAAGAGCCCAGATCGGCAGGCCTGCGGTAAAGCTACCCACCAGGCTTGCGGTGGCGGCTACCGAGCGCACGAATTGGTTGACAGTAGGTCGGCCCCGGCTACCGAAGCTGGCGCTGCTCCAGTCGTTGCGCTGTGCTATTCGCAGCAGTTTGCGGCTGGGATTGAGTACGCACGGGTGGCCCACTCGTTCGAGCAGTTGCAGGTCATCGGTGCTGTCCGAGTAGAAGAAACTCTGGTCCAGGTCGGCGCCGGTTTTGTCGGCGAGGGCCTCGGCCGCCGTCACCTTTCCCTCGCCAAAACAGGTGGGATGTATCACGTCGCCGGTAAACTTGCCGTCCTGCACTTCGAGGTGGCTGCACAACAGGTGTTCGATGCCCAGATCTCTGCCCGCCGGTTCAATCTGGTAAGGGGTGGCGGAGGAGATGATAGCGACGGTGTGCCCTTTGGCCTGGTGTGCCTCGACAAGGGCTCTCGACTCGGGATAAACGAGCCGGGCGGTCTGCTCCCGGTAGAGCTTCTCACCCATCTCGATATACGACTGTTCCGTTTTGCCGCGCATAAACTGGGCATTCACCAGCATCATGGCGGAAAACCCCAACTTACCCAGCCCGAAGCTGGCCATCGCATTCATCAATTCAATAAATTGCCGGGGCTTGAGGTCGCCGCTCCTGAGTTGCTCGCGAATGAATACCGGTGCCGAGAAACCTGAAATCAGCGTACCGTCATAATCGAAAATGGCGACTGTGGAGGGGCCGGCCGGACTTTCCTCTATGGCTTGAAGCAATTTTTTTAATGGTGCCATTGCGTGTATCGGACTCTGGTAAGGGGATCAATATACTGTGACAAATCCAGGCCAAATGCAAAACCTTCAGGATACGGCATGGCACCGCCGGGTGCATTCCATCAAAGCGTTAAATCGTATAAGGTTGAAGCGGCCGACAATGGAGTCTCACCACAATGACCATCCGCAATCTTGACGCCTTATTCAAGCCTGAATCTATCGCCCTGTTCGGAGCGACCGATGAACAGGGTACTGTGGCTGCGACTATCGCAAGGAACCTGGTCGAGGGAGACTTCAAGGGGCGGGTCATGCTGGTCAACCCCAGGCGGCGGGGTATCTTTGGTGCCGAGAGTTATTCCGACCTGGACAAGCTGCCGGAGGTGCCCACCATGGCGGTAATTGCCATCCGCGCCGCCAGCGTTCCGAAGCTTGTTGCCCGGCTGGGCAAGGCCGGTACGCGTGGCGTGGTGATTATCAACTCGGGGCCCGAAGAGTCGGCGGCCTGGCGCAGCGAAAAGCTGCAGCAGCAATTACTCGATGCCGCCCAGCCCCACCTGGTGCGGATACTGGGGCCCGGCACGGTGGGTGTCATGCTGCCGCGGCTGGGAGTTAACGCAAGTTTTTCCCACCTCGGGCCGCGTCCGGGCAAACTTGCGCTGTTGACCCAGTCCGGTGCAATAGTCAGCGCGGTTCTGGATTGGGCTCAATCCAAGGATATGGGCTTCTCCAACGTCGTGACGCTGGGTTCGATGTGTGACATCGATTTCGGCGATATGCTCAACTACCTTGCCATGGACATCAATACCGACGCCATCCTGATTTACATGGAGGGTGTCACCAACAGTCGCAAATTTATGTCCGCCGCCAGGGCAGCGGCGCGGGCCAAGCCCGTTATCGTCGTCAAGTCCGGACGGTTCGAGGCGGGCGCCCGGGCGGCCGCTTCACACACCGGGGCATTGGTGGGCTCCGACGCCGTGTACGACGCGGTGTTTCGGCGCACCGGCATGTTGCGGGTTTACAGTGTCGAGGAGGTGTTTGAAGCAGCCCAGACCCTGTCCAATCTGGGCCGGCCCAAGGGTGATCGGCTGGCGGTGCTGACCAACGGGGGCGCACTGGGTGTACTAGCGGCTGATGCACTTGCGGAGCGGGGCGGGCGCGTGGCGGAGCTGTCGCCGGAGACCATCGAAGCCCTCGATGGCCTGTTGCCCGAAATCTGGTCAGGTGGCAACCCCGTGGATCTCGTGGGTGATGCAGACGGTCAGCGCTATGTCGAGGCGATGGAGACTGTAGTGAAGGATGAGGGGGTTGATGCCCTGCTGCTGATCAACTACCCCACGGCGACAACCTCCTCCAAGGAATCCGCCTGTGCAGTGATCGACTGTGTGGCAAACCTGCCCAGGTTGCCGGTTTTTACCAGCTGGGTCGGGAGTGCCTCAGCCAGGGAAGCGCGGGGCCACTTTACCGCTAATAAAATTCCTACCTACTCCACCCCCCAACATGCAGTGCGCGCGTTTATGCACGTGGTGAGCTATTACCGGGGGCTGGAATTGCTGATGCAAACTCCGCCGTCTGTTCCCCAGCAATTTACCCCTGACACCCTTGCTGCCCGGGCGCTGATTGACGCGGCGCTCGATGAGCAGCGCAACTGGTTGAGCGAACCTGAATCAAAAGGCCTGCTTGAGGCCTATGGCATTCCCGTGGTGTCTACCCGCACTGCGTTAACGGCCGAGGAAGCGGGTACTATCGCCGATGAGTTGGGTAGCCACGTGGTACTGAAAATCATCTCGCCGGATGTCTCCCACAAGTCGGATGTTAGCGGTGTCGCCCTCGATCTCTTTGGTAGCGCGATGGTTGCCGAGGCAGCGAGGTCCATGACGGAGCGACTGCTGGCCGCAATCCCTGATGCGACGGTAATGGGCTATAGCGTGCAACCGATGGTGCGACGGCCGGAAGCCTACGAGCTGATTGTCGGTATGGTGAATGATCCGCAGTTCGGCCCCATTATCCTGTTCGGGCAGGGGGGGAGCGCGGTGGAAGTGGTCAACGACAAGGCGCTGGGGCTGCCGCCACTGAACATGCGTTTGGCGCGGGAGCTGATTTCCCACACCCGGATCTACAAGTTGTTGGCCGGCTTTCGTGATCGGCCAGCGGTCGACCTCGACGCCATTGCCCTGAGCCTGATCAAGGTTGGCCAATTGATCACCGATCACCCGGAGATTGTCGAGCTGGATATCAATCCGCTGATTTGTGACGGTAGTGGGGTCATGGCCCTCGATGCCCGGGTCATGCTCGAGCCAACCGACATGCCGGCTTCGCAGCGGCTGGCGATCAAACCCTATCCCAAGGAGCTGGAACAGCCCATTGTCCTCGATGACGGCACCGAGTTGATGACCCGGCCGATAGTGCCCGAGGACGAACCCTCGCTCCACGAGTCGTTTACGCACCTTACCCCCAAGGAAATCTATCAGCGCTTCTTTACCCCGCTCAAAAGCCTGAGCCATTCGATGGCAGCGCGCTTCACTCAACTCGACTACGATCGGGACATGGCGCTGGTATTGACAGAGCCCGGTATCGCCGGCAAAACGCCGATTTATGGTGTTGTCAGGCTGGCCGTTGACCCGGATCGGGAGCGCGCAGAATTTGCGATTATCGTGGGCAATATCATGACCGGAAAGGGCCTCGGCAAGATGATGATGCTGCGCATCATCGACTATGCACGCCAGAGTGGAATCAAGGTCATTACCGGCGATGTCCTGAGCGACAATGAGGCGATGCTGGGACTTTGCAAAAACCTGGGTTTCAGTCAGCAACCCAGCCGGGAAGACAATTCGATTGCCAATGTCAGCCTGACGTTGTAACACCCGGCGGCGGCCCCGGCATCAGCGACTCAGGCGTCGGTAGGCCAGGGGCGTGAGCCCCGTCCATTGCTTGAATGCCCGGATAAAGGCGCTGGGCTCGGAGAAATCGAGGTGTGAGGCAATCGACTCGATGCTGAGGTTGCGGCTTTGCACCATATTGATGGCCAGGTCGCGCCGGGTTTCCGTTTTTATGTGCTGGTAGCTGCTGCCCTCGCGCTTGAGCTGTCTGCGCAGGGCCTGCGGGTGCAGGTCAAACGTGCGTGCGGCCTG
>JAHEGP010000234.1 GCA_024645065.1 Cellvibrionales bacterium
TTTCGCGACGTGGTACGCACCTGGATTTATCTGCGGGAGATGGATAGGGATTACGGGAGCCTGAATCGCGCGCGGCGCGAATTCTTCGACTCGCGGGGGATCGACCCGGTCCCGGCCAGCACCGGCATAGGCGGCGGGCCGGTTGCGGCAGGGCATGATCTCTGCCTGGGCATTTACGCCGTGAAAGCCGGCACCCCCATCACGAGAACAGTGATGAGCTCGCCCACCCTCAACGAAGCCATGCAATACGGTGCCGACTTCGTCCGTGGAATGAAAGTGGTGGAGGCCAACAAAGTGGCGCTTCATTTGTCCGGGACCGCGAGCATCGACGAGGCCGGAAGGTCCGCGCACCCGGGTGATTTCGAGGCCCAGGCTGAGCGTATGCTGTTGAACGTTGCGACCCTGCTGGAGGGGCAGGGCGCGGGTTTTGGCGATATTGTCTCCGCTGTCACCTATCTCAAGCAACCCGGTGATGCCGGCCGGCTGCGGGAGAAGTTTCGCGAAGCCGGCTTCGAGGGCTTCCCCAACGTGTTGGTCAAGGCGCCGGTCTGTCGCTCCGAGCTGCTCTGCGAAACCGAGGCCCTCGCCATACTGCCGCTGACCGTCACGAAGCCGGGTTTCGGTGGCTGTTAGGTGCTTGACGCGCCGTCAGCCGGGCTCGCATTGGGGTGGTCCGCAGCGCGCCGGGGAGAGTCGCTTTAGCGCCCCCGGGCCAAAGGCACGGGCTTATTGCCAGGGCGAGTTACCGATGCCGCCATTGGCGGCTAGCAGCCTGCACAAGGCGATGGCACCCCCTATCTCTGTGCCCGGGGCAAAGTCGAGAATTGAATTGCTGTAGTGCGGGGCTTGTTCACCCTGCGGCTCCGGTTTTGCCCGAGTTTACCGACGTGTTGTGATGACAGGCCCGCCAGGCAAAAAACAGGACCCCAAAAAAAACCTGCCCGAGGGCAGGTTCTCCTGGTGCCCAGTGGCTATTGCATGGCGGAGAAGTGTTTCGCCAGGGCGGCGATTTCAGCATCCGACAAGCCCGCGGCCATGGGCGTCATCATGGCGGCGTTGACGCCACTGCGGGTGCCGTCGCGGTAGGCGGTGATTGCGGCGACAAGGTACTGCTCTTTCTGGCCCGCCAGATTGGGCATGGTAGGCGCAATAGAGATGCCGTTTTCGCCGTGGCAGCCGGCACACTCACGCAGCTTGTTGGTAATATCGGTACTGGCGTCGTCACCGTGTTCCTCGGCTGTGGCCGCAGAAATTGCCAGCACACTCACCAGTACGCCAATAGTTGTTTTCAGTTTACGCATATCATACTCCTGTGATTAACTCATGATGTTTAACAGGCTGGGGAAGGCATCGACTACCTTAAACAGACTGTAGAAAAACCAGTACTGGATTTTTTGCCAGAGGGTTTTATCCGCCGGATTGTCCCCCATTTCAACCACCGACTGCTGTTGATTATCGAGAAACGCCCGCAGGGCACGGATATCTTCCAGGTTTTCGGTCTCGAAGAATGCCACCATGCCCTTGTGCTCAAGGACCCCGGCGCCAACCACTCCAGAGAAAATTTGCTGTATTTCCTCGTCGCGATAGCGCAGGTCGGGTACGGCAACGCCGGCCGCCGCACTCACTCCGTGGCAACCCATGCAATGGTGCATGAAGACTTCGTAGCCCTCGGCTATCAATTCCGGGTCGGTTTCACGCTCGCCAATCAACTCCACCGGCTTCCTTGCAACCACATCCGCCTCCCGTTCGGGCAGGCCCTTGCCATTCAGTTTGAAGACTAACAGGCGGTTGGTGTTTCCCCCGGTGGTCTGGTAGGGCCTGCCAAAAGCCAGTTGTATAACACCGCCCCCTCCCTGGGTAATAGCGACGTACTGCTCACCATCGATTTCATAGCTCATGCCGGCCGCAATGATGGGTGCGTCAGTCTGGTGCTGCCACAGCTTCTTGCCGTTGCTGGCGTTGTACGCGACAAATTCCCCTTGGTAGTTACCCTGGAAGACCAGGTTCCCCGCCGTAGCCAGTACACCACCGTTGGAGGCAAAGGGTAACTTGACAGACCAGGCCTCTTTCTGCTTAACCGGGTCCCAGGCGACCAGCTTACCGTAAATTAGTGCGTCCAGCGCCGCTTCCAGGATGACCCAATTGGACAGCATGGGGATAACGCTGTCGTCGGTCCCGGTGTTCCAGCGGTGCAGGGAATAGTCAAAAGGCTCTTTCTTCTTGTAGGGCGTCGGCACATTTTGTACCGGAATATAGGTTAACTGGGTATCCGGGCTGTAAGCCATCGGCTGCCAGTTGTGGGCACCTACCGGGCCAGGGATGAGGATGGTGCCATTCTCATAGTTCTGCCAGCTGGCTATATCTGTTTCAACGGCACGGTTTGTTTCATAATCCCAATGGGTCGCCCAGTTGACCTTGGTGTAGAGCTCCGCAGAAATCAGCTCCCCCGTGCGTCGATCGAGGACGAAGTAGAAACCGTTCTTGGGTGCCTGCATGATGACATCACGCTTGACGCCATCAATCTCCAGCTCGGCTAATACCACCTGCTGGACACCGGTATAGTCCCAGGTATCGTTGGGCGTCACCTGGTAGTGCCACACGTATTCGCCGGTTTTCGGCCTGACTGCAACAATACTGTTGAGGAACAGGTTGTCGCCACCACCCGGGTTGCGAATGGTTCGGCTCCAGGGACTGCCGTTGCCAACGCCGACGTAGAGCAGATCCAGCTCCGGGTCGTAGGCCATGCCATCCCACACGGTGCCGCCGCCACCGGTTTTCTTCCAGAAGTCACCGGTCCAGGTTTCCAGCGCCATTTCCAATTCGGGTTGCTCCTGGGGACCCAGCGCGGGGTCCCGCGGCACCGTGTAAAAGCGCCACGCTTGCTCGCCGGTGATGGCGTCATAAGCCGTGAAGAAACCCCGCACGCCATATTCGGCGCCGGATGAGCCGATCAAAACCTTGCCTTCGACAACACGGGCGGGGCCGGTAATCGAGTATTGTGAGCCCTCGCCAGCGGGCGTTACCTGAACTTCCCACAGTTGCTCGCCCGTGTCTGCGTTGAGCGCAACCAGGCGGCCGTCGATGGTTCCCATGTAGATGCGGGTGATGCCGTCTTCACCAACCCAGAGTCCCGGGCCGCGGTTAACGGGGCCACAGCACATATTCACCAGGTTGGCCCGGTCACTGCCGCTGTCAAAGTCCCACAGCTTTTGCCCCGATTTCGCATCGAAGGCATAAATAAAGCCCCAGGGGAGGGTGACATACAACTTTCCATCGTGCACGAGAGGGGTGCTCTCCATGCCTCGATCGGTTGGAAATTCGGCTTCCCATTCCAGGCGCAAGTCGCCGACGTTCTTGTCGTTGACCTGTTTTAGCGGGCTAAAGCGCTGTTCACGATAATCCTTGCCGATACTCAGCCATTCCTGGTCAGTATTTTTAACATTGCCAACCTCTGGGTCCACTTTGTAAGCGGCGCTGAAACTGGAAAAACCTATCAAAGTGATCGCGACGAGGCGCTGGAGATTTCTATCTACGATTTTCATATGTCACCCTGAAAGCTGGGGGTATCGGGAAGGACTAGCCAACCGAGGTTCTTGTTTTTGTTTAGTTGCACAACCGTACAGCTAAATAGCGATACGGCTATACAGCTATTTTGTACACGGAATCCCTGGCGGCCTATTTTTTGCGTCATTGCCCAGGGTTTCCGTTTTGATTACGCAACTGAGAGTTAACCCGATTAGTCATCAGCTAGTCAAGTTTCAAATTTGTCTACAGATGCCAATATTTTTGGCCTGCCGCTGCCTGCGCCATTTCTTTAGGGGGTGAGCAAACTTTAAGCCACGACCGCTTTTCGAATTCAGTGGTGATGGCGTCGAGGTTTGCGGTAAGCCGATTGAGGCAAACCGGACGGGTGTCATGCCCCGGGGCTTGCTGGCTGATGCCGTTAATTGCCGTACTTAAGTAAACTACTTGTGCAGAAGTTTCATGCGCCCCGGGCTCGCCATTAGACTTCGCTTGCCGGGGCGTTTATTCTTCCGCTACCCCGTTAGTAGCTGCGTGCGCTTTGTCTTCAAACCAGAGTGGGAGAGGATCAGCGCCGCCCGGACCCTCGCAAATTATATGGCCAAAGGAAGCAAGGCATGGCGCTGAAAAAACTGCTGGAAAAATGGAAGGAAAACAGCCCCTCCGCTGTCACCCGGGAACACTTTTCGGTGCAACTGCCCCTTGATGATGCGGCGCGGGTGCTGGCACTAAGCGAAATGTTTCCGGGTAAGACGCCGGAAGCCATCATTACCGAAGTTCTCAGCGCCGCGCTGTCTGAGATCGAAGCCGAGATGCCCTATGTCCAGGGCGACAAGGTCATCAGGCTGGACGAGTTCGGCGACCCGGTTTATGAGGATGCAGGCATGACGCCGCGGTTTCTGGAATTGATTCGCAAGCATGCAAAGGATCTGCAATAGGACCGCTTCCCCAGGGTGTGTAAGTGCCGCTACCCCGCCGGATTCGCCAGTAAATAAGGTATGCTCGCGGCGCCGGCCATCTGGCTACGACAGCTTTTTTCTTGCTGCGCGCAACTGGCCTGGAGCGTGGCAGAACGGTTTATTAAGGGCAAATTGCATATTCGAATAAGGTCTAATCGGGTATCTGTGCTTATGGTAGGGTGCTCCTTGGTGGAATAGAAAAAAAATACACAAGGAGTGCACGACATGAAAAATAAGGGAATTGCATTGCTTTTATGGCTGAGTATTCTTAGCCCGATGACCCAGGCGGACTTCG
>JAHEGP010000235.1 GCA_024645065.1 Cellvibrionales bacterium
AAGCGTTTCGCACCGGCGCTGATCAGCCCGACAAGGGACGGGTTAATGACGGGGAGTCGCGGATGATGCGCAGCTCGGCGGCTTTGCTCAGTGATCTTGAAATCGAAGCGGTGTCTTCCTATATTAGTGGGTTGCACCCCTAGGAGTCTGTCGGACTTGGGGGTTCGTAGCGAGGCGAGTGGGAAAGCGAGTACATTTTGACGCGATTTTGAGGCGCATAGTGGGACTATGTAACGAGAAATCGCGTCAAAATGGGCCGGTGTCCCGCCGCCGCAGTAGAATCAGTCTAAGTCCGACAGGCTCCTAGCACTAGCTGATGAGTTGGAAAGGGTGGCTTTGTGCCACCTTTTTTTTGCCGTCAACTCGGCAAGGTCGCTGGGGCCGCTGTAATGTAAAGCCGTGTGCAGCGCTGTGCATCCCGGCTAACGCGGCGCTGGACTGGGGGTTCGATCTTTAGATGGTTGGTTTGGAGATGGTTGGTTTGGCACAACGGAAAAGGAGAATTTGATGATCAAGCGGGGATTATTCGGTTGGACGTTGCTGTTGGCGCTAGCCCTGGGCGGCCATGCATTTGCGGGGGAATACGAGGAGGGCAAGCACTATGTCCGGATCGCAAGCCCGCTGCCGACCTTGCACAAAGACAAGATCGAGGTCGTTGAGTTTTTCTGGTACGGCTGTGTCCACTGCTTCCATTTTGAGCCAGTACTGCGAGCCTGGCAGGCCAGGCAGGGCGAGGACGTCTACGTGCTTGGCTCTCCGGCGATGTGGAACGAGCGCATGAAAACCCATGCCCAGGCCTATTACGCAGCGCAGGCACTGGGGGTATCCGACAAACTGGATGAGCCTTTGTTTGCCGCGTTAAATACTCCGCCCCGGCCCAAACTGGATAGCGAAGATGAACTGGCGGCATTTTTTGCCAAGTACGGGGTTGCTGACGAGGATTTTCGCAAGGCGTTCAACTCGTTCGGGGTAGCGAGCCAGGTTCGACAGGCTGATGCGCGGGCTCGCAGTACCGCCATTGAAGGGACCCCTGAACTGCTGGTGAACGGCAAGTACCGTATCTCTGGTAGCCTTGCCGGTGGCCAGGAAGAGATGCTTGACGTCGCCGAATATCTCATCGCCAGGGAAAGGGCGGCGATGCAGAATTAACCGAATGTCATCAGCCCCACAAACAAACTAACCGTTGGGCGAGAATTGCGGGCAGGGCAGGTTGCTGACTCGAGGGCCATCGGGACTGAAGTAAAACAGTTTGTAATAAAGTAAACCGAGCGCCTCGTGCAGAACCAACTGGGTAAGCTCAAGGCCCGCTGCTCTGGGGATAAAATCCTGCCAGGCATGGCTACGCTCGGTTGGACCAAGAAAGAAGGTTGGGGCCGGCAGGATACATAAACCCGCCGAGCGGAAGCTGGCGACGGCTCTTTGCATGTGGAAGGCCTCGGTGACCAGCAGCACGCGATCGATGCCCGCCGGCTGCAAAATGGCCGAGCTGTAGGTCGCGTTCTCCCAAGTGGTCATGCTGCGCCCTTCCTTCCATTTTGCCGCTATCTGAAAATCCCTTTTCAAGACCTCGGCCATCACCTCGGCCTGGGCGATGCGATCAGAGTAACCAGTGCCACCACTGACCAATATCGGCAAGGGGTATTGGCGGTGAACCGTCGCCGCGTAGCGCAATCGCATCAGCAAGTGCAGTCCGGGTTGATCGGCGCCGCCATACTCGGGGCTGCTGTTCGTGCGGTCGGCGCCCAGCACAACGATCGCCTGGGGTTGAAAAACGTCCAGCTGGTGCTGTGATAGCGGCCGGTCAGGCTCAATGAGACGCATTGTATACTTGCCCACCAACAGAGTGCTCATGGCCCACAGCAGCAAGGTCGAGCAACACAGCAGGCCCAGGGATAGCGCCGGGTGTCGCCGGTGAAGAAAAATGCCTGCCGCGCCCAAAACAACGAAGATACCGGGGGGCAGCAGGATGGACTTTGTCAACAAATAGATCATCGGGTTTGGGTTATTTGGCTGTATCCGTCCTGAGAGTCAGAGTGTGTGCGAGTCGAGCAAATCTGTTGAGCTTATGTCTGACGATAAAGTGCGTCGGCGCTGGCCAGCGTACCTCTGTGTTTTTACGCGGGCTAGCTATTTGCCGCGAAGGCCCCTTTACACTATCCATGGATGCTGGTCATACTAGCCGGCCTGAAGCAGGAATATTGCCATGTCATCAGGCGACTATCACACTCGCACCGTATTTGAATCGACAGCGGACCAGCGCTCGAAGCACAGCAGGAAGTTGCGGCTGCTAAGTTTCAATATGCAGGCGGGGATGGAGGTACAGCGATTTACCCACTACATTACCCGCAGTTGGCAAAACGTCCTTCCCGCCAAGCGCAAGATTGAAAACCTCCATCGCATTTCCGAATTGCTCAGGGACTATGACCTTGTGGGTTTGCAGGAAGCGGATGGCGGCAGTCTGCGCAGCGGATTCATCAATCAGGTGGAATACCTCGCCACGCTGGGTAATTTCCCATTCTGGTATCAACAGTGTACACGAGATTTTGGTAGTTTTGGCCGCTACGGGAATGGACTGCTGAGCCGCGTGTTGCCGCTGGACGTCGAGCAGCACAAATTGCCGGGCGCGATGCCGGGACGGGGGGCAATTTTCATGCGCTATGGTGATGACCAACATCACCTTATCGTAATCAACCTGCATCTTGCGCTGGGCAGACGTAGCCAGCAACAGCAACTCAGCTACGTGCGTGAATTAATCCAGCAGTATGAGCACGTTGTTATCATGGGTGACATGAATACCCACGCCCGGCATTTGCTCGATGGCAGTCCTTTGCGAGACTGCGGGCTCTATACCCCGGCCTGCGTAAGCGAAAAGACCTATCCCAGCTGGGCCCCCAACCGAACCCTGGATCATTTTCTGGTGAGCGAAAGCGTCCGTGTAACAAATACCTGGACCCCCAATTTTACCCTGTCAGACCATTTGCCCGTTGCCCTGGAGCTGCAATTACCCAGGGGTTTCCCCGTCCATCGCGCCAATTGAAGCTGCCCTTGCGATCATTCCGCCAACTTTTTTCGGCGTGTGGGTGAGATACCCGCCGCTTATCACCCGCCTGGCGTCGATGCAAATATTTTGTGAACGAGTTAGCGAAAATCGGTATCAGGGTCTAACCTTTGGTACACGGCTTTTTGAAAATGGCAGCTTCTGTTGCCTTTTCAGGGGGTTAGCTGTACCGGGCGAGCTCAGCAGAGCAAATTTCGACAGTCTATCATCGCTGGATTGGCGTATAACACGTGGCTTTTTTGGGTCGGGTATCGGTGGTTGTAGTTAGGCGTTTTGTCAGTAAGGGGTATGCATATGGATGAAAAACCAAAAATCAGTAAAGACCTGGTGAGCAAGATCGAGGATTCGTTGGAGGAGCGCAAGCATAATGAGGATCGGCGTCGCGTGGCCATGAAATTACCCAAGGCGCTGGAAAGAAGAACGGGCAAAGACAGACGCGATGAAAAGAAATGATTTCGCCCGGGTAAACCGCTCGCTTGACCCTTCGTCCCATGACTTCATAATTGGCTTGCTACGGCGCACCAGCTGAGGCAATGTTGGTAAAAACTGCGCTTATGGGCTCGGCAATGACCAAACAAAACCACGCGACCTATGAAGATGACAAACTTTCAGGTCAGGAAATAGCTGATCTGATCGTCGCGCAGTGGCAATCGGAGCAATATCCAACGATTGCTGCAGTCACCACTGCAGTGCACAAAATCAGGCAGGATCTGCCGCGTAGCGTGATTTTCTGGTTGGCCTTTCATACCATCGAATCCGATATACAAGGGTGCTCCGAGCCCGCAACGACTGCCTGGCCGCCGCGTTAGACAGCGTTCATTCTATTCGCTCAACATACTTTCACTGCGCTGCGTAGGCACGCATGAACATCTCGATGCTCGAGTCCAGATAATCCATCACCTGCTCGTCAGTCCATACCGGCTGATTGAGCAGCGCCCGCATCTGGGCTTCCCCGGTGAGCATGTAGAGTAATTGGATAGCCGCATGATCGGGGTTGCTGATAGTCAACTGTCCGCTGTCATGCAGTTTCTTCAGGTACGCGCTCAGCATCCGGGTGGTGTGTTCCGGGCCTTCGGAAAAATAGGCCGCGGCAACTTCCGGGTGGCTCTCAGCCTCGGCATCGCAGACGCGCCGGGTACGAACCACATCCTCGCTGAGCAGGAGTTTCAACAGGGCAGTCGCAAACTTGCGCAAAGTGTCCCTGGGGGGTGCCTCGGTGTCGAGGGCCAATTCCGCACCCAGGAAATCGCTGCGGCGACTTTGTACCGCGCTTTTGAACAATTCCTGCTTGTTGCTGAAATGGCTGTAAATGGTTTGTTTTGACACACCGGCTGACGCAGCAATCTCGTCCATGCTGGTGTTGTGGTAACCGCTCCCGACAAACAATTTGATAGCGGCCTCAAGGATCTGCCGGTTTTTTTTGTCGCTTTTTGTGCGTCCGCGATTACTCATCGGTGAAAAAAATCCTTTACTAGACTAGACGGTCTAGTATACCATTTTGTTCGATCAATGTGATCCCGGCTGAGCCATTTTCGTAGGAAGGGCATGATTGCAAAAACCGTTGTTATAGCTGTGTTGGTGGCTAGCCTGGTGGCGTGTAAGGGCACCCCCGATCCAGAGAGTCAGGCGCCCCGTGTTGTGAGCGTAGCCGCAATGAGCCCTGAGCGCAGCACCAGGTTCCAGGTGCAGCGCAAGGTCGTGGGGAGGGTG
>JAHEGP010000043.1 GCA_024645065.1 Cellvibrionales bacterium
TTTTGATCATCGACTACCCTGCTTGTACTCGATTAACCCACGCCAGGTAAACGGCGAAATCAGCAAGGGCCACATCAACGAGCAAGGAAGCAGAGGGATAATGTTAGCACCCCAGTGCTTAAGAAAGCCTTAAGCCCATGCCATTGTTACTATAAAAATTAAATTTGGCCAAATTCCCGCCCTGACAATTGCAATTTGGATCGGCTTAAAAGAAGCTTCTGAATCTGCCCACTGCAGACGAGTTGAAACCATGGAGTTCTTGCCTTTCTCCCGACCGGACATCTCGGAGGATGATATCGCTGCGGTCGCAGCGGTGCTCCGTTCCGGCTGGATCACCACCGGCCCGGTCGCAGCTGAATTGGAAACCGCGTTTGGCCAGCACTGCGGCGGCCGCCATTGTATTGCAGTCTCATCGGCGACCGGTGGCATGCAAGTGGTTTTGCGAGCGCTCGATATCGGCCCTGGTGATGAGGTTATCACCCCCTCACTAACCTGGGTGTCGACGGTCAATATGATCGTGCTCTGCGGCGCGACCCCGGTGTTCGTCGATGTCGATCGCGATACCCTGATGATGTCGCCCGCCGCCGCAGAGGCTGCGATCACTCCCCGCACCAGGGCAATCATCCCGGTGCACTATGCCGGCGCAGCAGCAGATTTGGACGGTTTCAGGGCATTGCTTGCACGCTACCCGGTCGCGCTGGTCGAAGATGCAGCCCATGCTGCCGGCACCGCCTACAAAAACCAGCCCATCGGCAGTAGCGGCACCGCAATCTTCTCGTTTCACCCGATCAAGAATATCACCAGTGGTGAGGGTGGCATGATCGTCACCGATAACGAGGAGCTGGCAGAGCGCATTCGACGCCTGAAGTTCCATGGCCTCGGTGCCGACGCCTTTGAACGCAACACCCAGGGTCGCTCACCCCAGGCTGAAGTGCTGGAGCCCGGATTCAAGTATAACCTGCCGGATATGGCGGCGGCACTGGGCCTGGGCCAGCTGCGGCGCCTCGATGCTTTCAATCAAAGACGCGCCGAATTGGCCGCCAGGTACCGGCAGGCATTGCTGGGTATCGAGGGAATCACACCACTGGCCGATCCGGCGTGGGATATTCATCACAGCTGGCACCTGTTTATTGTCCGCATCGAGGCCGAGACTTTCGGTGTCGATCGCGATGCGTTCATGGCGGCGCTGAAGCAGCGGGGTATTGGCAGCGGCCTGCACTTTCGCGCTATTCATCAGCAAAAGTACTATCGCGAGCACAGCTACCCCCACGGCAGCCTCATCCACACCGAATGGAATTCCGAGCGCATCTGCTCGCTGCCACTGTTCCCGGCAATGGCGGACAGTGATATGGAACGGGTCATCGATGCTATCGTGGAGATCCGGGCATGAACGACATTACCCTCCTGGACAACAGTCAAAGCACCCGGTTTATATCCATCCTGGTACCGGTTTACAACGAGGAAGACAACCTGCCGCAATTGATCGGGCGGTTGCTGGAGGTCACTGCGGGCATCGACAAGCGGGTTGAGATACTGCTGGTGGACGACGGTAGCCGCGATCGCTCGGCAGAGCTGATTGCTGCCGCCGCCGCGCAGCACCCGGAGCTGATTATCGGGATACTGCTGAACCGCAACTACGGCCAGCACGCGGCCATCATGGCCGGCTTTGAGTATTCTGGCGGTGAAGCGGTGATTACCCTGGATGCCGACCTGCAAAACCCGCCGGAAGAAATACCCAAGCTGCTGGCCGAAATCGACCAGGGCTGCGATGTGGTCGGCACCATTCGAGTCAATCGCCAGGACAGCTTTTTTCGGCGCCAGGCATCCCGGCTGGTGAATTACGTAGTGCAAAGAGTTACCGGGGTGCAGATGAGCGACTACGGTTGCATGCTCAGGGCCTACCGGCGCTCGATTGTCGACGCCATGCTCAGCTGTCACGAGCGCAGTACTTTTATTCCCATCCTGGCCAACAGCTTTGGCCGCAACACCAGTGAAGTGGAGGTGATGCATGCCGAACGCGAGCGGGGAGAGTCAAAATACCGGCTGATGGACCTGGTCAACCTCCAGTTTGATTTGCTGACCTCCATTACCACAGCGCCGCTGCGACTGCTGAGCATGATAGGCTTCGGCATCGCCATCCTCGGTTTCGCGTTTGGCGCACTGTTGATCATCCTGAGGCTGGTTTATGGGCCGCAATGGGGTATCGAGGGTATCTTCCCGTTGTTCGCCATCCTGTTTATCTTCATTGGGGCGCAGTTTGTCGGGATGGGCTTGCTGGGTGAATATATCGGCCGGGTCTACATCGACGTGCGAGCCCGACCTCGCTACTTCGTGCAGAAAATTATCGATCACACGGAGCGGCGGTAACGATGGCCGGCGGCAGGTAGACACTATTTTTTCTTGCGTTTGCGGGTTTTACCACTTTTTCCGGGCGTGCTTTTTGGAGCAGGCGATGCACTGCTCGCAGAACCCGGCGATGGTTGCCGGTAGGCGATGTAAAAGAGAATACAACCTGCCACGATCATCGGCAGCGACAACAACTGGCCGCGACTCATCCAGCCAAACAAATCGAAACCCAGGTGGGCATCGGGCTGGCGAAAGAATTCCACGCCAAAGCGAAAAATACCGTAGAACAGCAAAAACAGTCCGGATACCGCATAGCGCGGCCGTGGCTTCATGGAAAAAAGGTACAGAATCAGGAATAGCACCAGGCCTTCGAAGAAGGCCTGGTAGAGCTGGGACGGGTGGCGCGCAAGCCCACTGGGGTCCTTCGGGAAGACCATCGCCCACGGCACGTCGCTGGCGCGACCCCATAATTCCTGACCAATAAAGTTACCAAGCCGCCCCATACCCAAACCGATAGGAACGACGGGAGCAATAAAATCCAGCAAGTCCATGGGATGGCGGTCCACCTTGCGACCGTATAACCACATCGCCACCATCACACCCAGAAAGCCCCCATGGAAAGACATCCCGCCTTGCCAGATGTAAAACAGCCAGAGTGGATTGGCCAGCAGTTGATCCATGCCGTAGAACAAGGCATAGCCTGTACGACCACCGATTATCACTCCGCAGGCGACGTAAAAAATCAGGTCATCCACTTGCTTGCGATCGACGGGTGCATCGGCGCGGTATGAACGCCGTGCCAACAGGAACCAACCGCCAAGGATTCCCACCAGATACATCAAGCCGTACCAATGCACCTGCAGCGGTCCGACGGAAAAGGCAACGGGATCTATTTCAGGGTACTGGATCATGGTCTGTTTAAACCTGGGTATTTGAAAGTATCAATAGCGGCTACCGTCCACCATTGGCCTGGGTGCTAGAACAACAGTCCACTGCCAGCAATCAACTGGCTGCCCACCAGCACCAGAAAAAGGGCAAAAATACGGCGCAGCAACGGCGCCGGCAGGCGATGGGCAAGACTGGCACCCAGTCTTGCGAATACGGTGCTGGTCAACACGATGCCGAGAAATGCCGGCCAGTAGACATAGCCAGAGCTCGCTGCAGGCAAAGCACTGATACCCCACCCCTGCCAGATATACGACACAGACCCGAACAAGGCGATAGGCAGTCCGCAGGCGGCCGAGCAGGCGACTGCGCGCTGCATTGCCACATTACACCACGACAGGAAGGGCACCGTCAGCGAACCGCCGCCAATTCCAAACAGCGATGATATCCAGCCAATGATCCCGCCGGCGGCCAGCAAACCCGGCGTACCCGGCAATTCTCGCTGCCCCGAGGCGGACAGGCCCAGGCCCAGTTGGGCCGCGATGACCACGACAAATACACCGAATGCCAGTTGTAGCTGGGGCCCTGACAAATAGCTCGCAGTCATTGCCCCCAGGATGGCGCCCAGTGCGATTCCGGGCGTCAGGGCCAGCACGATCGACCAATCCACTGCGCCTCGCTTTTGATGCGCCCGCACCGAACTCAGGGATGTAATCACGATGGTCGCCAGTGACGTGCCGACCGCCAGATGGGTAACAATCCCGGAATCCACACCCTGCCAATTGAGGGTATAAATCAGGGTGGGCACAATGATCAGGCCGCCACCGACGCCAAACAGCCCGGCTACCGTGCCGGCCAGCGCCCCGAGTCCCAGATAAATCAGTATTAACATGCGCCGCCGGTGTTTGCCCGATCGAGAAAGCCCGTTATTATCATCAAGCTGTACCCCGCTGCCAATGGCGCGGACGAAAATAACCGATGCGGCCCCGCTATGTGCCTGATCCTTTTTGCCTATCGCCAACATGTCGACCACCCCCTGCTGATAGCCGCCAATCGTGACGAATACCACCAGCGCCCCGCACAAGCCGCACGCTTCTGGCCGGAATCACCGCAACTGCTGGCGGGGCGCGACCTGCTCGGCGGCGGCACCTGGCTGGGTGTCACTCGCAATGGCCGGTTCGCAGCGGTCACCAACTTCAGGGAACCCGGCGCCACCAGCGGCGAGCGCTCCCGTGGCGAGCTCTGTGTCAGGTTTCTGCTGGGCAGCGCGAGTGCCCGTCAGTTCGCCGGTGATTTATCCGTCGACTCGGGGCGCTACGGGGGTTATAACCTGCTGCTCTGGGACGGCGAGCAGCTGTGCTATGCCTCCAATCAAAACCAGCAGCAACCACGGGTACTGGAACCCGGCATCTACGGCATCAGCAATGGCTTTCTCGATGACGCCTGGCCCAAGGTGGTCGCCGGCAAGGAAGCACTTGAGCAAGCCCTGGCCAGCCCCGATATCCTGGCAAATTGCCTTACAATTCTCGCCAGTCGTGAACAACCCCACGATCATCACCTACCCGACACCGGTGTCGGGCTGCAGTTCGAAAGGCTGCTGGCGCCGCGTTTTATCCTGTCGAAAGACTACGGCACACGGGTGAGCACGGTATTGAGTGTGCCGGTGGATGGCGAGCTCAGTTTTATCGAGAAGTCATTTGCCGCGACCGGCGCCTGTTGCGGTCGGGTGCGCTATGATTTTTGCGTTCGGCGCAGCTAACAGCGTACTGGAAGAAGCCCCGTTTATTCAGTCGCTGCAAACAAAGAGCACGCCTGTCTCATTCACCCGGAACGCCAGCAAAAAAGCCGTGACCCAGGCCCCGGGGCAAAGCCGGCCCGCAACAGCGCTGGAACTCAGAGCACTACCGCCGGTCGCAGCATGGGCGAGACCCCGAAATCCCGCAGTGCTTCGTCAACCACCTGCTGGATATGGCGCGCGCTATGCAACTCCAACACCCGATCCAGTAGTTGCCGGGCCTGAGCTGTGGAAACCTGGCGAATCACGTATTTACTGCGGGACAGGCTGTTGACGCCCATAGACAATACGTCGTAGCCCATGGCCATCAGCATCAGAGCAGCGCCAGGATCACTCGCCAGTTCACCGCAGATGGATACCGGTTTGCCTTCCGCATGAGCGGCGTCGGCCACCTGCTTGAGCGCGTGCAAAACAGCTGGATGATAGGAATGGTAGAGGTCGGCAACCCGGGGGTTATTGCGATCAACCGCCAACAGGTATTGCGTCAGGTCGTTGCTGCCAACCGACAAAAAGTCTACCTGGCGCGCCAGTTCCCGCGCCTGATAAACCGCCGAGGGCACTTCCACCATAACACCAACCAGCGGTACGGCCGGTTTGAAGCCCTCGTCCAGCAATTCATTGTGGGCCCGATACAGCAGCTGCAGCCCCTCCTCCAGTTCCGCCGTGTTGCTTATCATCGGCAGCATGACACGCAGGTTATCCAGGCCCTCCGACGATTTCATCATCGCCCTGACCTGGGCGAGGTATATCTCCGGGTGATCCAGCGTCACGCGAATTCCGCGCCAGCCCAGGAAGGGATTATCTTCGACGATGGGAAAGTAAGGCAGGGCCTTGTCACCGCCGATATCCAGGGTACGCATGGTCACTGGCAGGGGATGGAAGGCCTCAAGCTGCTCCCGGTAGATGCGACGCTGCTCCTCCTCGGAGGGAAAGCGGTCGCGCATCAGGAACGGGATTTCAGTGCGATAGAGTCCCACTCCCTCGGCCCCCTGCTTGAGGGAATGGCCCACATCGCTGATCAAGCCGGTATTGACCATGAGCGTAACCCGATGGCCGTCCGTGGTTTCGCAGGGGTCGCCCCCGAGAGCCTCAAGGTCAGCGCTGAACTGGCGCTCCTGGTCCCGCAGCGCGGCGTATTGCTGGCTCAATTCCGGCGCCGGATTACAAATCACGTCGCCGGAAAACCCGTCGACAATCACTTTTTCATGATCCAGCCGGGTAAACGGCATATCAACCGCTCCCACCACTGTGGGAATGCCCAGCGCCCTCGCCATGATGGAAAGATGGCTGTTGACCGAACCCCGGACAGAAACCAAACCGACCAGGCGACCTTCGGGTACCTCCGCCAACATCGAGGCGGTGAGTTCCTCACCGACCAGCACCGTTTGATCGGGGTATTCCCTATCGTCGATAGCCGCTTCCTGCAGGTAGGTCAGCAGGCGGCGACCGAGATCCTTAACATCGACCGCTCGCTCGCGTAGATAGGAATCCTCGAATCGCTCAAAGGTACGCACGTGCTCCATCATCACCTGGCTCAACGCGCCCTGGGCCCATTCACCATCGCGAATCCGGACGATCACTTCCTGCCCCAGCGCATTATCGTCAAGCATGCTCAGGTAGACATCGAACAGGGCGTTTTCTTCCGGCCGCAATTGCGGCGCCATGACCTTCGCCAGACCTCGTATATCCTCTCGAACATGGCTGAGGCACTGCTGGAAAAAGCGCACTTCGGCATCGGGATCTGCACAACTGCGACTGGGTACGGTGCTGAGATCGGCAGTCTGGCTGACCACCAGGCACTCGCCAATGGCGATACCAGGCGCCCCGGCAATCCCGTGGAAGGTCGCGGTTCCCCTGACCCCGCCGACACCGACCTGAAACATGACCCCGGTGGCCTCGGCGTGGGCGATCACCGCGGCCAACTGGGCAGACAGCGTCACCATGAAAGCTTCTTCGCTTTCGTCAAAACGGCGCCGCTGCTTTTGCTGCACAACCAACACCCCCAGCACCCGCCGGCGATGGATAATAGGCACCCCAAGAAAGGAGCTGAAGGCCTCTTCGCCAATACCGGGAACCAGGAAAAAGCTGGGGTGTTGTTCTGCCGCCTCCAGGTTGAGGGGCTCTTCTCGCTTGGCGACCTGAGCCACCAGACCCTCGTCTCGGGAAAGGCTGACCTTACCCGCCTGTTCCTTGTTGAGCCCTTCGGTTGCCATGAACACGTAGCGGTCCGTCACCGGGTCATGAAGGTAGACGGTGCACACCTCGGTACCCATGACCTCGCATACTCGCCCTACGATGACATCCAGCGCGGCATCCAGGTTAGGGGCCGAATTGACCTCCTGTACAATACGCCGAAGAGAGTCAAGCATAGCAATCCTTAATCAAGATCGAGATCGCCGGCCATGCAGACGTGGCGCCAGTTCCAGCAATGCGCGCCGGTATACCTCGCGCTTGAAGGCGACCACCTGTCCCAGTGGATACCAGTAGCTGACCCAACGCCAATGATCGAACTCGGGCTTGGCATTGCGATGGAAACACACGTCGCTGTCGGTCGCCAGCATACGCAACAAAAACCATTTTTGCTTCTGGCCGATACAGACCGGCTCACGATGACGGCGCACCAACCTGTCGGGCAAACGATAATGCAACCATCCCTGGGTGCAGGTCATGACTTCCACCTGGTGTGAGTGCAAGCCTACCTCTTCATGCAGTTCACGCAGCATCGCCTCCTCAGGGGTCTCATCAGACCGGATGCCACCCTGGGGGAATTGCCATGAGTCCTGCCCGATGCGACGCGCCCACAGCAATTGACCCTGTTGATTGGCCAGGACAATGCCAACGTTTGGCCTGTACCCGTTGCTATCGACCATACCGCCGCTATTCCCTACCGTGTGATTATCGGCGCTATTGTTCCACAAACTGCCTGAGACGCCAAACCCCGCCGGGACAATAATTATCGATGCCGGGGCCCGCGATTGTGCTACCGTATCGCCCTGGCCTGTTCACTGCGCGGACATCGAAATATGGCACTGGCAATATTCGACCTCGACCATACACTGATCAATGGAGATAGCGATCATGCCTGGGGAGAATTCATAGCAGACAAGGGTCTGGTCGATGGCGACAGCTATCGGCGGCGCAATGACGACTATTTTCGCGACTACCAGGCCGGCAATCTGGATATCATTGCCTACCAGGAGTTTGTCCTGGAACCCATGTGCCGTTTTAGCATGGCAGAAATCGATGCCCTGCACCGGGAGTTCATGTCGGTAAAAATCAACCCCATGCGACGGCCAAGGGCCGACAAGCTCGTTGCCCGTCACCGCCATGCCGGCGATACCCTGTTGATTATCACCGCCACCAACCTCTTTATCACCGGGCCCATTGGCCACGCACTGGGTATCGAGACCGTCATTGCGACCGAGGGCGAGATCAAGGGCAAGCGCTTCACCGGCAGGGTCAAGGGAACTCCCTGCTACCAGCAGGGCAAGGTGAAACGCCTGGAGGGTTGGCTGCGCGATAACAACCTGTCCCTGGAGGGTGACAGCTATTTTTACAGCGACTCCCACAACGACCTGCCACTGCTCAAAATGGTCTCCCACCCGGTGGCGGTCGACCCAGACAGCACCTTGCGACACTATGCACAGAGGATGAATTGGCCGATTATCAGCCTGCAGGGAAATCCCTCCGGTTAAGCCACTTTCGCTAGCCCGTGGTCACCTGGCAAAAAAGGGTTTTCAGGTAGGCGGTTTCAGCGATGGCAGGATGCACGGGATGATCCGGCCCCTGGTAGCCACGGCCGATAACCCGAACATCCCGCTGCAACTGGCGACTACTGGCCCGCACGATATCCATCAGTGACTCTTCGGTGCAATGCAGGGAGCACGATGCAGAAACCAGATAACCCCCTGGCTCGACCAGCCGCATCGCCAGTTCGTTGATGCGATGGTAGCCCTGCAGGCCCTGGCGGACATCCTTGCGCCGCTTGATGAATGCCGGTGGGTCCAGCACCACCAGGTCGAAACGCCGGCCCTGTTGGTACAGGTCCCGCATCGATTGCTGGGCATTACCCTCGCGCACCTCGCAGCATGCGCCCACACCATTGCGCTGGGCATTTTCGACAGCCAGCTCCAGAGCACTGGCGGACGAGTCGAGCATGAGCACTTCGCTGGCACCGGCAGTGGCCGCCTGCACACCCCAGCCGCCAATGTAACTGCAGACATCGAGTACCCTCGCCCCCCCGGCCAGGCGCTGCATCGCCCGGCGATTGAGGCGATGATCGTAGAACCAACCGGTTTTCTGGCCATCGAGCACCGGGATCACAAACTCGGTATCGTTCTCAGTGATCAGAACCGGTTGCGGAAGCTTGCCCACCGCCAGTCGCACCTGGCTCTCGAGGCCCTCGGACTCGCGGGTCGCCGAGTCGTTGCGCAGCACAATCGCCGAGGGTTTGAGCGTGGCCTCGAGCGCAGCAATCACGTCATCCAGCATCCGTTCCATGCCCGCCGTGTTTACCTGCAACACCAACACCGAGCCATAGCGATCAGCAACGAGACCGGGAAGCCCATCGCTGTCACCATAGATAAGCCGATAGAAGGGTTGCTGGAACAGGCGTTGGCGCAATTGCAATGCCGACTCGATGCGCGCCTGTATCAGCCGTCGGTCAGCCGGCTGCCGATAAGTCCGCGACAGGATGCGGGCACAGATCAAGGTATTGGGGTTGACGTAAGCAATCGCCAGGGGCTTCCCGCGACTGTCTTCCAGCAGTACCTGGTCGCCCGGGCTGAAACTCTTCAGCGGGCTGTGGGCGATGTCTACCTCGTTACTGTATACCCAAAGATGCCCACCGCGCAGGCGCCGGTCACAGCCAGGCTTCAAACGCAGTGCTGATAACTCCAACGGGATTACTCGTCTTCACATTGCTGCTGATAGGCAGCGGCATCGAGCAAATTTTCCAGCTCAGCAATATCCGCGGGTTGCAGCCGGAAAAACCAGCCCTCACCGTAGGCATCGGCATTGACCGTCTCCGGCGCATCTTCCAGTGCCGTGTTGACCGCGATTACCTCGCCACCCACCGGTGCGTAGACGTCAGAAGCCGCCTTGACCGACTCCACAACGGCAGCCTCGGCACCCGCGGACAGCACCGCGCCCTGCTCCGGTAACTCGACAAATACCACATCACCGAGCGCATCCTGGGCGTGATCGGAAATGCCAACGGTGACGCTGCCATCGGCTTCGAGTCGAGCCCACTCATGGGAGCTGGCATACTTTAGATTCTGTGGAATTTCGCTCATGGATTCACCTGTGTTTGCTACCTGTGTCTACTAATAATGTCTGCTATCAATGTCAGCTGCCAATGGGGGGCCGGCTTGCCGCTGACTGTTTTCGCAATATCCCCGGGCCGTCCGGTTCTGCCGGGCTGGCTGGAGGGAGCGGGCTGGAACAACACACTGTCATCAACGCGGCAAGCCAAATTTTACTCTGGACAGGCCGGGATTAACAATCACAAGCGTCCTGCCCGGGCCCACCGGGGCGGCACCGGGAAAGACGCATAAAACCGCCACGGCATGCTCATAGACCCATGGCCTGGCGCATGATCCGGCGCTTGACTGCGGGGGTTCGATTGAGTCGACTCATTCCCGAGTTGCGCAGCCATCGAATGCCCAGGCCCTGCTGGCTGAACAGGCGCTTGAACCCGTCCATAACCAGCATCATCCCCAGGTTGTCTGCGATACGACGCCGCTGGTATCGACTCAATACCGACGCCAGGCCTGGCTCCAGACCCTGGGCAACGGCACGCAGCAACTCCTGGGATAACACTTCAACATCCTTCAGACCGAGGTTGATACCCTGGCCCGCCAGGGGGTGAATCGTATGGGCCGCATCACCCACCAGCGCAATGCCGGGCTTGAAATAGCGCGTGGCATGACGCTGGCGCAGCGGGTAACTGGCGCGCGGTGCGGCGCGAACGATACCACCGAGGCGATACTCGAAGGCACTCCCCAGGGCATCACAAAATTGCCCGTCATCCATAGCCCCGATGCGCTCGGCGAGCTCGGTCTGGGCAGACCAGACAATGGAACAATGGTTCTGCCCGGCGCTGGCAAGGGGCAGGAAAGCCAGCGGGCCCTCCGGCAGGAATCGTTGCCAGGCGGTCTGCTGATGGGGGAGTTCGGTAGCAACTGTGGTCACCGTGGCAATATGCTGGTAATCCCATTCCCGGGTATTGAACCCCGCTAAACCCCGAATCGTCGACACGGCGCCATCAGCAGCAACCACCAATCCCGCTGCCAGCCGACTGCCATCGTCCAGCAGCAGCGAGTATGCCAGTACCTCACCGGTATCGTGATCCGGGGTTTCGGGCAATAGCTCGGCAACCCTGCGACCATCCAGCATCACCACATTCGGGGCCTGCTTCAGTAGCTGGCGCAAGGCCCACACCGTTACCCTGTTTTCGACGATGTGGCCCAGGCACGGCTGCTGCATGTCGGCGGCACAGAAGTCGATTGCTCCGGTACCATCAGCGTCCCAAACGTGCATGTGCCGGTAGGGGCTCACCTGAATTCCAGCCATCAACGACCACGCGCCGAGTTGGCCCAGGAAGCTCCGGGATGCCGGTGTCAGGGCACTGACCCTGGGGTCAAAATCATCAAGCTCGTGACTAACGGCGGGGGATTCGTCTGCCATGGCAGAGGCTTCAATCACTGCAACTTGCAGCGAACTGCCTGCCAAAGCCGCCGCCAGTGCCGAGCCGGCGATTCCGCCTCCCACGATGATCACATCGAATCGAGCCACCTCAACCCCCTCTGCGAGACCAGCTGACTGAACGCCCGCCCAGGCCGGCAGCCTGGCGCAGGAACCATGATTTTGCGGGCATCACCACGTCCAGCGCAGATAAGCCGAGATCCCGCGCTACCGCAACCAGCGGCTGGGACCAGGTAAATACATCGGATACCCGATCACTGAACAGGGTCGTCGCGCGCTGGTCCCAGGCCTGTGCCTGGTGGTAAGACTGCAATACCGATAGCTCGCCAAACCGGCGCCCGGCGCCGTGCGCGCCGCGCAAAACCTCGACCAGGTTAGCAACATCGCGCAGTGCCAGATTGAACCCCTGTCCCGCAACCGGATGCAGGAAGTGGGCAGCGTTGCCCATAACCACCACACCCGAGCGCACCTGCTCAACGGCCTCAACCAGTTGCAATGGATAGCTGTGCCGCTGCCCCAGTTTGGTAAAGGCCCCAAGGCGATGGCCAAAGCGCTCCTGCAGCTGCTCCAGGAAAGCCTCGTCATCCAGCGCTGCAGTGGCAGCGGCGAGGGCGTCGGGCATTGTCCAAACCAGCGCGCTGCGCGAGGTCGCCGTGCTTGCCTGCAGTGGTAAAAGCGCCATCGGGCCCTGATCGGTGAAGCGCTCATAAGCCCGGCCGTTGTGCGGTTGCGCGGTGCCGACATTGGCGATGATGGCCTGGTGACCATAGTCGTTCTGACGGTAGCCAATACCCAGGGAGCCGGCCAAGGCCGAGTAGGCGCCATCGGCTATCACGAGCAAGTCGCAGCAGGTTTCGGCGCTATCCCCGTCCTGTTCAAGCTCGACCCTGCAGCGCGCGTCCGTGAGCATGCTCACCCCGCGCACGGTAGCCGGAGCACACCAGTGCAAACGCTGGTAGCGCTGCAATTGGTCGAGCAAAACGCGACCCAGCCACTGGTTTTCAACCACGTAGCCAAGGGCCGGTAGCGCTTCGTCGCTGGCCCGCATCAGCGTTGAACCCGGTCGCCCGCGAGTCGACACATGGATGCTGTCGATGGGACAAGCCTGCTGCGCCAGAACCTCCCAAACACCGAGTCCGGCGTAGATCTCCCGGCTTCCCGCCGCGAGCGCCGTCGAGCGGGCATCGAAGCTGGGTTGGTATGACAGCTCTCCCCGTGGCGGAAGCGGAACGCTTTCGACCACCAGGATATCGAGACCGTCGTCAAAGACCTGCGCCAGAGCCAGGGCAAGACTGGCGCCCACCATACCGCCACCGGCGATAACGATATCGTAATTCGATTTCACGCCTGCCTGCCCGCCGCCATCAGCGCCTCGATCTCTTCCAGTTGCTTGGGCACCCCGTAACTCAGTATTTCACAACCGGTCCGGGTTACGACCACATCATCTTCAATGCGAATGCCTGTGCCGCGCCACTTTTTCGCCACTTTGGTATTACCCGGTGCGATATAGAGACCCGGTTCCACTGTCAACACCATGCCCGGCTCCAGTTCTCGCCATTGGTCACCGATTTTATAATCGCCGACATCGTGCACGTCCATCCCCAGCCAGTGTCCGGTTCGGTGCATGTAAAAAGCCTGGTAGGCCTGCTTGTCGATGAGGCGCTGCAGCGGTCCCTTTAACAGCCCCAGCTTGCGCAAGCCGTCGGTCAGGACCCTGACCGCGACCTCATGGGGGACATTCCAGGTCACGCCGGGCTTGATACTGTCGATGGCAGCCAGCTGGGCATCGAGACAGAGTTGGTACAACTGTGCCTGGGCAGCGTTGAATATCCCGCTCACCGGAAAGGTTCGAGTAATATCGGATGCATATCCCTCCAGTTCGCAACCGGCATCGATCAACACCAGGTCGCCATCTTTCAGGCTGCGGTTGTTGTCGGTGTAATGCAGGATACAGCCGTTATCGCCGGAGCCGACAATCGGGGGATACGCCCAGTTGCGGCAGCCATTTGTCATAAACTCGTGCTGGAGTTCTGCCTCCAGGTGATATTCGTTGAGCCCGGATCGGCAAGCCTGCATCGCCCGCACATGGGCAGCAGCAGATATCGCGGCCGCGCGACGCATCACCTTGAGCTCGGCAGGGCTTTTCAGCAAACGCATCTCGTGCAGTAAATGATCGAGGTCGACAAACTCCCCCGGCGGATGCGCACCACTGCGCACTTTGCCGCGGATAGTGTTGAGCCAATCCATAATGCGGCGGTCAAAATCCGGGGTCCGACCCATGGCGTAGTAGATCCGCTCGCGACCCTCCATCAGGCCGGGCAGGATGTCGTCGATGTCGCTGATCGGAAATGCATCATCGGCACCGAAATCAGCACACACGCCCTCCGGCCCCGAGCGATGACCATTCCATAGTTCCCTGGCGGGATCGCGCTCCTGGCAGAACATGACATACTGGCCTTGCCGCCTCCCCGGCAATAGCACCAGCACCGCATCCGGCTCATCAAAACCGCTGAGGTAATGGAAATCACTATCCTGGCGAAACGGGTATTCAACGTCGCGATTGCGCACCAACTGCTGGGCCGCCGGTACAACCGCAATACTATTTGGCCCCATGGTGGCCATCAGGTCCTTTCGGCGGCGATTGTATTCACGCCTGGATATCGTCATAGTCAGCTGCTCGGTATCTCTGTCAATCAGTGGTCCGCTGCAAACATTAGCTGGCGCTGCCATCAGCCAATCGGGGCTGTCTGCAAGGGATCTGAAGGTGTATCAGTGAAGTTTATTGCTGCCCGGGAACAATGCCCTGGCAGAGTGAGCGGGTACACGGGTAGCATCTTTCGTAACCAGTTCCGTAAAAGCAGAAAGCACCACCAAACGCACGTATTCGACCAACTCGATCAAGTCTCGCTCCGCATCGTCGTCAGCTGTCGCGAGTTGCGCGATCGATGCCAGGTCATCAAACCCTTCAAGCAGCTCGGCGGGCAACTTGTCCCAATGCTGCTGGTCTTGTCCAGCCAGGGCGAGACCGGCAAGAAAGCCTTCACACCATTGCGCCAAAGCAGCGGCACGTTCCCCCAGGGGTGCAGAGTCGGGCGGCAGCAGTAACTGGAAGCCAAAATCGTCTCTACCCAACGCGGTAACGACCTGCCGCGGCAAATCCAGCAACCTGCCAAGCTCGGGGCTGGCATCGATGTCTGGCGCAAGACCGATGAACTCCTTCGCCTGAGCCGACCAGTCTGCGCCTATCGCGCAATGGTTGCCAATCAACTTTCCGCACACCATGCCATGGTAAGCCGAGGTTGACACGACCGCTTCCAGCTCGGCCATCGCATCGTCTACACGATCAAAATCATCTTGTGCAATGTCGTTGCGGTTATCCATATCGGCACCCGGCGGTTTGCGCCCAATAGTAGCAGTTTTACTCTTGCCAGGCAGCGCTTTGTCAAATCGACCGGCTCAGCAACGTTTTCCTGCGGTAATCGCTTAAAATACCGTGGCTTGCATTGACCGCAACAGGCTGTCAACTTATATTTAATATCAGGCATTTATTAAATAAAAATATCCCGGGGAACACTTCAAATATGGAACCAACGTCAATCGAAGATCTGGAGAGGAAAGTCGAACAATTGATCCTGCTCTGCGAAGAACTCTATCGGGAAAACAACCAGCTCAAGTCGAGTCAGTCGAAGTGGCAGGACGAACGGATGAAATTGCGCGAGAAAAACGATCTGGCCCGCTCGCGGGTCGACAATATGATTTCCCGACTCAAATCGCTGGAGCAGGAAACATGAGCGCAGCTAAAAAAACCGTCAGCGTCAGGATCCTGGACAAGGACTATCAGGTGGCCTGTTCAGCAGAGGAGGAGGCGATGCTGACCCTGTCAGCACGCCACCTCGACAGCACCATGCGCAATATTCGCAGTAGCGGCAAAGTTATCGGGTCCGACCGGATTGCCGTTATGGCGGCGCTCAACGTCACCAATGAGTTGTTGCACGGCGGCGGCGCAGGCAGAGCGACGGTCGATCCCGAGCAACAGGAGCGGATTGACAAACTTGGCCAGTCGATTGACAGCGTGTTGCATCGCTGCCGTCAATTGGAGCTTTAAAGGCGCGCTTTAGTCAGTGGCGCCTTTGGGGCAATCTTTGCTGTCATTGAAATTTCACTGCGCTATACTGTTTCCACACCCTGGGGTTTTCGCCCGTCGGCAAAGTCCTTGAGCCGATAATGTTATGCCTGGGGGTCCTGATGCAGTGCCGGTGAGCATGTCCGCAAGACGGAAAGCCTAAAGGTATAGCCGGGACCACCACCTTGAACCGTGGGTTCAAGGCGACGCCGACAGCGATTCTCCGGGGTTCTTTTTTCCAGCCTGATGAACGACAAGCCCAAGCAGCGGCAACAGCTCCGACAGCACTTTCGTGAAGAAAGGCGCCGACTTGGCGCTGCGCAGCAACACAGGGCAGCGCTCGCGCTGGCCCTTCGAATCGCGAAACAGCCCTTCTACCAGCGCGCCCATAGCATCGCGGCCTACCTGCCCAATGATGGGGAAATCAGTCCGCTACCGCTGTTGCACGCCGCCGCGAGATGCGCCAAGCGGGTCTACCTTCCCCTGCTGGCGGGACAATCACTGCATTTTTACCGCTACAG
>JAHEGP010000236.1 GCA_024645065.1 Cellvibrionales bacterium
AAATCGTGAGTGTCCAACGGTAATGGGCTCCCGGATCGAAACAGCGGCCAGTTTCCCACCTTTGGCGTTGGCTCTGCAATCTCGGGGAGCAAGTCTGCGATAATGGCGGGTTGCGACTCCGGCGCAACGAAAAATCAGAGAGGGCGAGCGACCAAGACGGGGCTTGACGGCGCTTCCGCCTGGCCGAGCATCGGCCAGCGGCGGTCTGCCCGGCTCGTCGCCAGGCTCGTCGCCAGGAGGCGGCAGGCGATTATCCCTGGGTGGGCCGCCGATCGGGTCGGTAGTTGTTGTCGATGCAGAGAATCTCCAATATACCACCCTCGAGTGCCGGGGTCGGGATTGGATTGTTCGACATGCAAATTTGGCCTTCACTGGTGAAAGTCATATCCCGGGTATACGTACCGCGCAGCGGAATCGGGTAGGCTACGAACCGCTCTTCCAGGGGAATGAAGCGGTAGATGCGGTCGGTCATGTTTTCGTTGATCCAGATGTCCTGGGTCTGGGGATGAACGCCGAGCGCGTAGGGTGCGGGGCGAAAATCGGGGGCAAACTCGGGCATTGCATACACCCTGGATGAAAATTCATCGGCGACATCAATGCGCGCCAGCATTCCCTGGGAATAGCCGGTGACCCAAAGTATGCCCTGCTTGTCGAAACGCATTCGCCGCGGGCCCTTGACCGGTGAGTCGTACTCTGTGATTTCCAGCGAGGCGGGATCGATGTGGCCGATCTTGTCGGCGAACAAGCGGGTGTACCAGATGCCGCCGTCCCCGGGATTCACATCGATGCCGTAGGGCTGGGTGGTGCCGGCAATGCCCTGGGGCTTATGGGTGGGCAGCGCCAACACGGTGAATTCGCCGGTTTTCGGGTTCAGTCGGCCGACCTGCTCGGACCCCGTCAGGGTAAACCAGAGCATACCGTCCTTGCCGGTCCGGATGGTGTGGGGATAGATGGCCTTGCTATCGGCGGGCATGATGTGGGACGCCTCCCACTTTTTCGCGGCGGGATCGAAAACACCGATGCTGCGAGAGCCGCTGTTGGTGACGTAATACTTGCCGTCCTGACCCATCGCCAGGGAATGCGGGCCATTGTGTGAGCCGGAAACATACTCGCTGACGACCCGGGCGCTCTCGGGGATGCCCCCCTCGCCGGATGACTTTGCCACTTCCGGTTGCTTGACAACTTCGGTAGTGCCGGTTGCGCGATCAGTGATGTAGATCTGGTCGAGGCGCTGGTCGATCGTGTAGATCAGCCCGTCGTCGGGGTTGTATATGGCGTCGTGGGGCACCTGGGAACCGGGTAGGGGGTACTCGTAAATCTTGGTGACCGCCAGAGACTGGTCGAGGGGAAAGACCGGGCGCACGCTGACTGGCTCCCCATTAAAGCCTTTCGCTAACATCCGGGAGCGCGCATCCCGCAACTCCATATCGAAGTTGCCCAGGTACCGGTGCATGCGTTCGATAGTCTGTGACCAGGATTCTGCGGACTGCGGAACCCGGGTAAAGGAATTGCCGACCTGGTGGCAGGACAGGCAATCTCGCTGGAATAGCGTGCGGGTGAAGCTGCCCTTGCCTTCCTCATCAAAAGGCAGGCTGCCGAAATGATACGCCGCTGGCAGGCTCTCGGAGATTTCCCCGGGGTCGGTCATCGCTTGCATCACGAAGTCCTTTTGCTTGTGTTCATTGGAACTAATCGTGATGGATCCCTCGGCGTCGCGAAAATAAGGGGTTCTGAGGCGCAGTGCCAGTTCTCCACTGAGCATGGTCTGCAACATGAATTTGCCGGTTTTATTGCTGTAGATGGATTCGGATACCCCGGAAGAAGCGGCGGTAGCCCGCACCAGTACCCCTTCTAACGCATTGCCCTCGGGGTCGGTCACGGTGCCGCTCAGTGTTGCGGCAAAGGTCTGGGTGCAGATCAACGTTGTCAGCAGGGAAGAGGAGAGTCGTAGCGTGGTCTTCATAAAACATGCCTCCGGGAAGGGAAGATCGTCCGCTGCCGTGGTGCAAGCACACCAGAGTGACGCGATTTTCGATTATAGGTTTTGTGGGTGTGGTTAAACAAGCGGCTTCGGGGAAGGTGTGGGCACGGATTCCAGCTTCTGCGGGGCCTGCGGCAAGGGTTCCGCCTGGAGCTTCACAGCCCGGGCCATACCGCCCCCCCGGAGCCGCCCTCAGGTGGTTGCGAAATAGTAGCTGGTCACTGCGCAACCGGTTACTACCACCACCCGCCTTATCCATCGCTCGGGAAGCTGCCGCGACAGTCGCGCTGCCAGGTAACCGCCCACCAGGTTTCCCAGCAGTACAGCAATGCCCTGGTGCCAGGCGATCGCATCCAGGTAGATAAAAATCGTGATGGCGGTCAATGATATAGCGGACGACAGCAACAGCTTCATGCCGTTCATGGTGTTGATATCCCTGTAGCCTGCCAGCGCCAGGAAACTGAGTATCACGATGCCGAGACCGGCATTAAAAAAGCCGCCATAAATGCTGACAGCCAGCAACACCAGGGCTGGCAGGATACCGGCGGCGACCGAGGCGGAGTAATGCTCCGGTAACAGGCTGTGCACACTGCTATTCAAGCGTCTACCGGCCACAAAAAGGATAGTCGCGAGCAATAGCAGCCAGGGTATGGCCCGGCGAAAAGTGGCTTCAGGGGTTTGTAATAACAGCCAGGCACCCAGCGCTCCGCCGATCAGACCCAGGCCCAGCATCCGCACCAACTGGCCCGGCGGATTTCTGATGTCCTGCCGAAATGCCCAGGCGCCACTCAAATAGCCGGCGCAAGAGGCCAGGGTGTTGGTCGCATTGGCGCTGACTGGCGCGACCCCGACCCCCATCAACGCCGGGAAAGTGACAAAGCTGCCACCACCGGCAATGGCATTGAGGACACCCCCTAACAGGCCGGCGCCGAACAATATCACGGTATCCCCGGACATCAGGCTGTTGCTTGCAGTGTGCAGAGTCCCGCCAGATCACTCAATGACGGGCCCCTTTGCGCCACCCTGGCGGCATTGGAGTCCAGCGAGTCGGTCAGGAAGCAGAATGAAATACCGCTGACTGGATCTGCCCAGGCGACCTGGCCACCGGCACCGTGATGCCCGAAACTGGCGGCCGAGGTATGGTAGGATCCCATGCCGCGCCTGCCGCCCATGCCATCCTCTCCCTGGATGATCAAGCCAAGGCTGCGGTTGGCCGGATAGCCACCAAAGGGGTCGAGCTGCGCGGCGCGGATGTTGGCGGTAGCGTCCGCCAGAATTTCCCGCTCCCAGATATTCTCGGGATTGTGTAGCAGGGCCTGGTAAAACAGGGCCACGTGGGCCGCTGTTGCAATAGCGCCGCCCCCGGGCACGCCCAGCGCACGCACCGCCGGATCGTTCATCAAGTGCAGCATACCGTGCTCTGCGTTTTCCGGGGCCAGGCTTGCGGTGCCAAAGCAGGCGACCAACTCCTCCCGGCTGGCCGGGCTGCCGACCGACCGCACCGCGTTGATTTCCCGCTGCTCAGCCGGTGGCACGCCCAGGCTGAATCCCTCGAGTTGCAGGGGTCGGGTAATCTGGCTGGCGATAAACTCTCGGTAGTCCTGGCAGGACAGGCGCTCGATCACCTCGGCCAGAACCCAGTAGGACGAAGTAGGGTGGTACTGACAGCGCGAGCCCGGTGCCCACTCCAGTTGCCATTGCGACATGCACGCCAGCCTGTCGCTGCGATTGTACCATTGCGGCGGCCCCAGAATTGCAGCGGGAAAGCCCGAGGTATGGGTGAGCAGCTGCTCAAGGGTGACCGCGTCCTTCCCGTTGGCGCCAAACTCGGGAATAAAGTCGACCACCGGTCGTTTCTCATCGATCTCCAGCTCGGCCATCAGGAGCCAGAATGCCGATGCCACCAGGGCTTTGGTCACCGAATAGATGGCGTAGGGGCTGCCCGGCACGGCCGATCCCAGCGTGGCAAATAGTCCGAGCCGCCCCTGGCGGGCAACCGCGATCTGGCAGGAGTTGAGATGTCCGAGGTCACATTGGTATCGAGCGGCTTGTACCAGGGTGTTGAGTTTATCGGGGTCCAGGCCCAACGTCCCTGGATCGGGAACAGCGATCATGCATAGGTCTCTACTGGAGGCGCGGTAAATATCCGGCGGATTCGGCTTTGTTACTGTGCCAGACTAGCACCTACGCGGGCACCATGCTGTTTTCGCCATGACAAAACGCCATTATCCGACTGATCTCAGCCAGGCTGAGGCCAGACTGCTGCTGCAGGTCGTTGAAACACGCCTGGGTCGCGGCCAGTGCCTTTTTGGTGTTGCTGCCGGTGCTGAGGATGCCGTGGGTTCGCAGGTAAGCCTCCACGTCGCGAGTCAACAGGAAAGTGTCTTTGCCCAGTGCGCGCAGCGCGTAGGGACCGATGTTGCCCCCGAGCCTGTTGCCATGCTGTCTAAGATAACTCCACAGGCCGACAATATCTTCAGTCGGCCATTCGGCGATAAACTCCGCGAAACTGGTTTCCCTGCGGCGACAGGTATCGTGAATCATCATTGCATTGTCACGAATCGCCCAAACCTTGCGCGTATTGCGGATGATACGTGGGTCCTTTGCTTTTCGCTCCAGCATCTCGTCGGGCATCATGATCAGCCGATCGATATCGAAATTCCAGAATAGCTCCTCGAAGTTGGCCCATTTGTTTTCGACGACCCGCCAGACGAAACCCGACTGGAAGATTTTCTTGCACAGC
>JAHEGP010000044.1 GCA_024645065.1 Cellvibrionales bacterium
CGCGCTGATCATTGGCATTTTTTCCCTGCTGCCGTCCGCCGCAGGGGTCGGCCGCCTTATCGAGCGGCACACGGTCGACAAGTTACCGGTGTATCGCCCTCTCAAGACCCTGTTACAGGCGCTGCTCGGGGCTGAGCAATCCAATGCTTTCAAACCCGCCCTGCTGGCCAGCGACTCGGGGGTGGTAGACCCTGTGTATGTGATTGAAGACAAAGGGGGACCCCGGCTTGTGGTTCTGGTGCCATGGACCCCGGCCTCGTTTGCAGGTTCGCTAAAACTTGTACCCCGGCAGCAACTGAAAATGCTGGATCTCACCCTCGATGAATTCTCACTGTGTATTGGTCACTATGGCGTTGGGATGTCTGAGTTGCTGTCGGAAAACGGTGAATTGCAGCAGCAGGAACGGGACCCGGGCGCCAGTTGAACGCGGACTGAATCGATGACAGACCTGGCGACCAGCATCGCACCTTTGCTATTGATCGATGTGATCAATCCGGTGTTGTTCGCACTGTTGATTTTTTGTGCGGGAAGCTCTCGGCCTGTTGCCAACAGCAGCGCCCTGCTGCTTGGGCATACGCTTGCCTATCTTATGGTCGGCCTGCTGGCTTCGCTGGGCATCGAGAAACTTGTCCAGCGTCTGGACAACCCGCAACCGGTGGATTTTGTTATCGAGTTTTTGCTGGGACTGGCGTTTTTGTATGCCGCGCTATCCAGCCGAGACGGGGGTGCTAGTGAGACTCGCACCCCGGAGGGTGATTTGACCCCTGTGGGCTGTCTTGCATACGGGGCCGTCGTCAATTTTTTAGGTGCTCCGTTCGCGCTGCCATACCTCGCGGTTGTCAGTGAAATCATGCAGGCTGACCTATCTACCGCCGGAGCACTGTCGGTGCTGACAGCCTACAATCTGGTATACGCGCTGCCATTTGCCATGATTCCCGGCCTTATTGCGGTGGTAGGTGATCGCGCCCGGCCGGGGCTGGAAACCATCAATCGCTGGCTTGAGCGCACGGCCGACATGTTGATGCCCTGGTTGATGCTGGCCCTGGGGCTGTGGCTGCTGGCGGACGTTTACAGCCATATCAGCGGCTTGGGCTCAGGCTGAGAACGGTTCATGCCGCAGGGGTGTTGCCAGTCCAGCACGTACTCGATTGGCCGACGGATTCCCATCGGACCCCCTAATGATAAAATTTCTCCATGATGGTATGGTTTAGCGGCCCACAATAGTTTTGGAGGTCTTTTTGATGAGAAAACGGGTTTCGCTAAGCGACAGAACGAGGTTTAAACGGGAGCAGCGCCTGAGTTTGGGCTTGATTGTTATGATGGCTTTGGCCGGCCACTCTGCTGCGCAGGAGGGAGAGCAGGACGATGTCTCGAAGGCTCTCGACTCCACCGCTACCCAGTGGTCGTTTCAATTCGCCTATCAGCTTATGCCCGACTACAAAGATGATATCGTCGACGGCCAGGTCAGGCCCGAGGGCTCTACCGATTTCATCCAGCTGCGAATAGTCGCCCCGCTTGCCTTCGAAACGTTTACTATTCTGCCTCGACTCACCTTTCGTCATTATGAGAACGCCCAGGGTAAATCGGGATTTGGCAATACCGAATTGTTCGGTTTGATTATTCCCAAGAGCTGGGACTGGGGATCTGGCAGAATGGGCCTGGGTCCCCTGATTACTGCGCCGGGAGACGAGGATGTTGCAAGGGATGAGTGGGGTTACGGGCTGGCAGGAGCGATCGTCAACACTTCCGGTAACTGGTTTTACGGGTTTCTGGCCACGCAATCCTGGAGGTCGGTAGACCCCCTGGCTCTACCCCCAGGAAAATCAGACAGAAATCCGCTGGGAATTGCGCCTTTCCTGAACTACCAGCTCGGCGACGGCTGGTACGTGGGTAACGGCGATATGACGATACGCTACGATTGGGATTCACGCGAGTGGTATGTGCCTATTGGAGTGCGGTTTGGCAAGGTGTTCGTCGGGCCCAGCAGTAGTTGGAATGCGTATTTCGAGTACCAGACCAGCCTTTTCTACGACGACTATCCCGGCCCGGCGGTAGCCAACTCCTATCGCTTTAACGTGACGTATACGATGCCTGGCCTTTGACTTTGCCCGTGGCGTGGCACCACCAGATTCATCGGGTCTGCCTGGGTGCCAGGCGGATCGGGGGATGCTCTTCAAGGCGCTTTTTTGTTCGCTTGTGGGCCACTTTGCAGCTGTGTCGAAATATGGCCCGGCAACGATATGGTGTTCTGTATCAGCTGCCACGGGTAGTTAACCAGATCCTGGGCTGCGCTATTGCTGACCGTCGGATTCTGCAAATCGCCCGACACCTTCAGGGTAATGGTGGGTTGTTTCTCGTCCCCGACCAGAAGGAAGCCAATCACCGGGATACGACCCACACTTTTCCTCAGGCCGCTGATTAGATTGAACGTCATGTCGGTGGTGTTCTTGTTCAGGTCCATTATCCCGATGCCCCTGATGTCGAGCTCACTGGAATCGATAACCATCGACTTCAGATCCACCACACCGTGTCGGTAAACCGCCTCCAGGTAGGCTTCCCGCGCCGGCAGGCCCCGGCGGTGGTAGTCGGGGGGGTTGAAGGTCAGCAGACCCGGCAGGGTGTTGATAAATGCCAACATATTGTTGAGGGTCTTGTAATCCTTGATGATCGTATTTTGAATGCGCACTGCGGCGCGCAGCTCATCGAGATCGCCGTCAGCGCGGAACTCCACGGTACCACCCTCAAAATCAGCCAGGGTTACAAAGTTGGTTAGTACCGAGATATCCAGGCCTTTACCTGCGAAACTGACACGGCCATCGGCATAATCGAGCGCGGAGATACCGGCGCCATAGTAAAACTTGGCGCTAGCCCTGCCGTTTTTGTAGCTTGCAAAAAACTCATCCACTGGTGTGCGGCGAATATCGTCCAGCGCGATAAAGCTGTTGCGGGCGTATAAATCGACTGTCATTTCATTGCCCGGGGCAGTGGCACGCCGTTTCTTTATGGCGGGCGGTGCTTTACCGGCAGCGCCGGGGCTATTGAGAGCGTCGAAAATATCGGTCATTGCAGCAACACTAAAGCCGACGTCCACGGTTTCAATGTCGATTTTGTCTCCCCACTTCAGCTGCACCTTGCGGTTAATGGTGAGGTGACCCTGTCCTTCCTCGTAGCTCCCTGAAAAACGATAGTCCTGGATGCGCCGGTGGTCCGGCCCCATTAACAAGCCTAATGGAAATCTCAATTGGCCACGTATTTCATAGGGGGTTCCACCGGTTGCGGAACTTACATGCAGTTCACCACGAGTGATTTGTAGCTGCTGCATTAGTGGAGACAAGGTATAGAGCCGGCTGAAATCGTCTATATCGGCTGACCAGCTACCGTTCCCGCTGCGGGAGAATATCGCGCCCAATTGAGGAATTCCGATTGTTAGCCGCCCGACCTTGCGGGCGATGCTAAGGCTGATGCTGCGCTCTGCGTCGAATATCGTTGTACCAGCCTTATCCCGCAGCACGAGCTCGTGAAGCTGCAAAGCCCCCTTGCCAGTGGCGAAATTTATCCGTCCCTGCAAACCCGCGGTAGTTCCCTGTGCGATTTCGAAGCCGCTTTTCTGGATAAGCAATTCATTGTTGCCGTACTGCAGCCTGGTCGGTTGCACCTTGATAGCGGTACCATCCAGCGACAAATGGATCGGCGCAGTGCTGGCTGCCGTAATTTTGCTACCCACTTCCAGCGCAATGTCCGTATTGGCGGCTTGAGTCAATGTCAGCCGATCGGTTTCCAGGCTATCCACCGCGATATTCAGCCTGGCATACGGTAACTGCGCCTGGTACCGGCCGCTAATTCGAGCACCCAACCCGGGTTCGATTGCCACACTAACATTCTCGAGGCTGCCGGACAGGCTATCGGGATCAAAAGGCGTGGAAAAGGCGCCCACGGCTATCGACAGGTCGCGGTGCCGCCAGTTTGAGGGCGGCACGTCGATGCTATCGCCTTCATCACTGAAATGGTAAGAGAGCCTCAAGGGCTGTGCGGTGTTGGCAAGCAAAACCAGCTGCGACTCCGGATTTTGCCAATGGAATTTGTCAACGGCGATAACCAGGTCACCCTCGCCCTTGTCGAGGTCGAACTCGCCGGTTATACCCGCCGAAATCAGCGAGCCCAGAGCGACATCAAGTTGCTCGAAAACAAGAGTCTTTTTTTCGAGGGCAATGTCGAGCCCGGCGACATCCAACTGTTGCCCGCCGACCCCAAGCACGGTTTCGCCGGCGGAAAAACGCCCATCGGCCGCAACGTCGCCGGTATCCAGGTCGATACGCAGGGTCAGGTCGACATCGGTCAGCCCCCGGGTTTGTTGCACAGGGAAGGGGATACCATAGTGCTGCAACAGGGTGATGATGCCCCCCGATGCCTGGGCGCGGGTGCGCAGGTACAACGACAGGATTGTCTGGTCGTCGTTGAAGTCCAGCTCGACGTAGGTGTCTCCGGTGTCCTGACCATAGAAAGTGGCTTCACGGGGCTCGATCCGCAGCACGCCTCGCTCGAACACCAGCCTGGTTTGTGCCGCCAGCACCGGCTCCAGGCCCTCGGCGAAGGTGTACCGCGCGTCATCGATCAATGCCTCCGCGTTCAATGACTGCAGTAATTGCTCGGGCTCATCGTAGGGCACGGTGCCCCTGAAGTTCTTTAGTTGAATTTGGCGGGCGCTAAGGTAATCGATAATCCAGGGGTCGATGGTGGGTCCCAGCTTAAGCAGCCTCACCACCGGCTCGATATCGGTTATCGGGGCGCCGCTGGCGCCCTCGAAACCAAGCTGTTCCTCATCGGCCTGCAGTCGTATGTCGAGGGCCAGCGTATCCGCTAACAGCACATCGAGCTGTGCTTCGAGTAGCACCGCTGCGGTATCGATATTGACATCGCCGCTGAGCTCGAGACCCTGTTCGTCCAGGCGCAGGTGCTCGATATCCAGCAGCAGGTTTTCACTATCGCTATCGAGCAAGATGAGCACATCGGCGCCGGGGCCCTGCAGGGCCAGCTTTCCGGCGCCGTCTTCCCGATAGCGGAATTGTGCGGTCACGTCATCAACCGTGATATTGCGAATATCGACGCTACCGAAGAGTTTCTTCAGGTATTTCATGCCGGTTAGGGCTTGCTTGAAGACGGCCGGGTCAAACAGGTCCCCGGGCTTTGATGTATCCTCGCCGTCGCCGCCTGCACTAAGGATTTGGGCACCACCGACATCCAGCTGCAGCTTGCCATCGAGCTGCAGATGCAGCTTTTCCAGCTGGAAGTTGGCGAGGTTTATCTGGTCGATGTCGATGCCGCGCAGCAGCAATACGGCGAGCAGGACGATCAATGCGAGCATGGCCAGTGCTGAGCCCAGCAGGAACTTGAGCGCCAATCCCCTCGGCCAGTTCATGGGTGCCATCAGGCGGGTGCAATGATTTGGATGCTGTGGGTATGACTCACGGTGAGGCTCCGAATCCGCAAAGTATGAAAAAGTATACCGAAAAAGCACCCAACAATCTTATCCGGACCCACCCCTTTGGCTGCCGCTGCTATTCATCTGGATGGCTGAACCGGCGCTTTACGCCATGATCGATCCAGGTGTAAGCTCAGTCACAGATAAACACGCTGAGTCGAGACGGGAGCAATGCACGATGGGAGAATTTTGGCCGGTATTCATTTTTCTTGGGATTTTCGTGACTCTGATCCTGGTCGGTATGTACAACAAATTTATTAAGTACCGCAATACCATCGAAGAGCAGTGGAGCGGAATCGAGGTGGCGTTGCGGCGGCGCTTTAACCTGTTGCCGAATGTCGTCAAGGTGGTCGGTGGCTATGCCCAGCACGAGGCCGGTACCTTATCCAAAGTGACAGCGCAGCGAATCGATGATACCGACAAGGATCACAGGGCCCAGGAAGAAAGAGAGATTTCGCGCTCGTTGAACCAGATCATGGCGGTCGCAGAAGCCTATCCGGAGCTGCGTGCCAGCGAAAACTACCTGAATCTGCAAGATGCACTGAACCAGGTTGAGCTGGAGATATTGCAGGCGCGTCGCGGATACAACTCGGCGGTGCGGAAATATAACACCCACGTGCAATCGTTCCCGAGCAATATCATGGCGAAAATATTCGATTTCAGGAATGCGGAATACTTCGAGCTGGAGTTGGCCACCCAGCGTGAAATACCTGCGCTTGAAATATGAACTAGCGCTGCGCCTGGCGGGGTTGCCGCAGCGTCGGCCGGGAACGTTGTTAACTAACGCGTGTTGCTGGCAGCAAGAGCTTGTCGGCGCGGGCCGCTTCCCGACAAGCGACTAAAAGCCCCCACCCGTACGAAAGCCGCCGCCACCCCCGGGGCCGCCACCGCCACCGAAAATGCCACCGCCACCGAGGCCGCCACCACCACCGAGGCCGCCACCGCCGCCAAAAATGCCGCCTCCGCCAAGGCCACGCCCGCCGATACCGCCACCACCGCGGCTGTAACCGCCGCCCCAGACGGTGCCGCGGCCAAAGCCGCCGGAGCCAAAGTGAGGGTTTGAGCGCCCGCTTCTATGGCGCTGCTGCCTGTTTAGCACATCCCACAGCGAGTCGCTCTTCATCGAGCCATTGAGCACGTTGTTGAGCACCATGCCAATCATCGCGCCGTCTGAATACGCGGCTCTCGGGTTATCGTAGCGACGTCGCTTGAACTCTTTACGCATCTCTTCCAGCTCCTTCAGGCGCTGGTGATGCAGTTGCAGGGACTCCTCGACAGCGTCGATGGTTTTTTCCAGTGATCGCCTTTCACCCTCGGTGTCGATCATCTGGTTTACTATCATGTCGTCTTCCGGGTACGGTGTCGCCAATGCCCCCTCGCGCAGCTCGCGCAGGTCGTCCCGGGACATCTCTGAACTGAGGTAGTCCACCACTGCCTGGTAACTCTTGTCGCGGCCAACCGCGAAGCGCTGCTTGCGCTCCAGTAGCTCCTTGTACAGCGCCTCGCTCTCATCGATGCTCTTGTCGATGTCGTCCAGTAACTGTTGCTCGTGTTTCAGGGCGTCTTCCATTGCAACCACGCCATCTTCAACCCTGGCCTGCTGGTCGATCTCCCGGAGTCGCTGGTATTCACTTTCAGCGCGCTGCTTTGAGCGCTCGGCATGTTCGCGCAGCCGCAGCGGGATCTCTCTCAGCCGCGCGTAATTGGTGTGCGCGTCGGTATAGCCGATGCGCCTGGCCACCCGGCCGTCGAGCCATCTTGTCAGCGGGTTGGCTCGATACTCGCTGGTCCCGTATTTACGGTCCCATAAGTAGGTAAACAGTTTGTCCTCGCGGTAGGACTGCCCTTTTTCCTCTTGCTCCTGCTCGCGGCGCGTCGCTTTTTCATCGGCATGAAGTGCAATACGATCCGCCTCCCGGGCCTTTTTCCGTTGCTCACGGTAGGCGGGGTCGTTGTCCAGCCGCTCCTGGGTATTCGCTTCGCCAGCATCCAGCGCAGTTGCAGCCTCTTCCAGCGCATCCACCTGGCGGCTGCGTTGTTGTTGCAGGGCCTCCTGCTGTTCTTCATGGCGCGCAATCTGCTGGTCCAGCTCCTGGGCTTCCTGCTTGCGCTTTTTCAGTAATGCCATTACGCGATGTTCAGATTCATCGAAGGCCGACAGCACTGAACCGGAAGCTAGGTAGTCGATGCGCTGGCGCGCCAGCGCGCGAAGATTTTCCAGGGAAGTTTTGTCGATTTCGAGTCGCTGGTCGCCCAGGGTGGTCAGTTTATGTTCCGCCAGCTTGATTTTCTCTTGCTGTTCGTGCAGGGCGGCTTCAATCGAGCCCAGCGTTTGACGTCCGGATATCATAGGTCACCTTTACCAGTTGGTGATTGCTGCGCCGCTAGTGGGGAACGTGTAGTCGGGTTCAAGGTCTCCGCGTTGCTTAACCCCAAAACGATTGTCCTGAATAATGCCATCGTCCTGCTTATCGGCCGCGATTTGATTAAATAATGACTCGTCAACCCGAACACCCCACTGGCTCACTCGCGATGTCTTGCCGGTTTCCTCGTCGATTACCTTGACCTGAACTGGTTGACCGCTCCTGTCTATGGCTTCCACAATCACATAATAGTTGCGTGCGCTCTCATTGAGATTGGGGACCCGCCACACACCCGAGCGCTCTCCGGGCTTGTTGACGATGCGCACGGTATAGGTCCGCTCGAGCTCGTCACGCAGTTCTGTCATCGCCGCGAGCGCCGCCTCGGCGGCTTCTGTATCGCCCTTGCGGATAGAGCCCTGGGCCTGCAGGAAAAGTGCCCTGGCAGTGTCGTTGGCCTGCTCATCACTGGACACCGCGATGACCTGGTCGCGCATGGCCGCCAGTTGCGATGGCAGCTGGGCTCGGGGGCCGACTACGGCGAAGTAGTAAGCGGCGGCGCCGATGGCAAGCGCGCCAATTGCTGCCAGCGCCCATTTGCCCCAGCGGTCCCGGGAAACGTAGATGTTGGCCAGAGAAGTACCCAGGCCAGGTCCCGGTGGGCTGTAGACGAAGCGCTCTTCCTTGAGCGCCTGCACGCCTTCCTCAAGGATGCGGTCGGAAACCTCGATACCCTGTGCCGTGTATATCTTGCGCAGGCGCTCCATCATCACCTGGTCGCGCTCATCCGCCGCGAGCTCCTGGTCAACCAGCTTACGCCGGTGCCGCAGGGTGTCGACCACATCCATGGCCAGCATGACCTCGTCAAGCGGCTGCTTGGTCAGGTTGCTGCTCGGGTCGCTCATGAAGCGTTCACCAGGGCATTACCCTGCTCGGCGAGGCGTGCCATCCTTTGTTTACCGTCCTCAACCGATTGCTGTATCTCCTTGGCATTGGCTGTACTTTGTTTGCGCATCTCATCGATGATTTCCAGCGAGTGAGATTGGTAGCTAACAACGGAATCGACCAGTTTTTTCACCGCATCGGCGCGAATGGTAGGGCCGTAGCCGGTCCGCAATGCTGCTTCCTGCACTTTTCCGCCCATATCCGCCAGCACCTCAAGCGACTGGCTGACACCTTCTTTCATCGCCTCGACGGTCTGGGTGGTTTCGTGCAGGCCGAACAATCCGGTAAATGATGCACTGAGTGCGGTGAGTACGGTTTCATTGGTGCCGAAGAAGCTAATCGCCTGCTGGTAGACGCGCTCCTTGGCGTTGGTGGTTTGCAGCAGTCGGGCCATCACCACTTCTGATGTGTTGTAGCTGATTGTCAGGTTGTCGGAGAGATCCTTGGCAATCTGGTAGCGCTTCTCGGCATTTTGCAGATCGCGCACTCTCTCGTCACGTGTCATTTCCAGGCGGGCGCGGTCGGCGGCGTCGTCGCCCTGAAATGCCTCCACCTGTGCCATGGCTTCATGAACCGCCGCCTTGGCGACGTCCAGCTTGCCCTCTCCCGTCTTGAGGACTTCAAGTGCCAGGATCTCAGACTCCTTCAGGGCGCCGCGGTAGTCTCGGTAGGCTTCCAGGATGCGCTGCTCCCGCATGATCTGGTCCTGGGTCGACGAGGTCACGTCGAGGTAACTCTCCTTGATCTTATCGAAGCGGGTAGCGATGTCGCCGCGAGTGACTTTCATCCAGACATTCGATATGCGCTCAAAGGTATCCAGTTTGCCGTCCTCGATCTGTTCGACCATTTTCTTGGCGTCATCGCGGATGCTGTTGAAAGATTCGGTAATATCCTGGTAGCGATCGGCAATATCCATAGCGCCGATTTGCTCCCGCACCACCTCATTGAAAAGGGAAGCCTGGCCCAGAGTGCGGGTGATGGCAATGACCCGCTCTTCATCCATGTCACTGATCTGGTTGAGTAGTGCAACCATAGGGTCATCCTGGGTATTGGCGGCGTCGGGCATCAGGCCCAGGTCGCGGATGGTGTCCATGGCTTTGTCGAGGTACTGCAGTGGGGTGGCGCTCTGGGTCATCGGTCCTTCTCCTTGTTTTCTCGGGCCTCTTCGCCTGGCGCCGGGTGCCAATATGCCAGGTCAAAAACAGGTCTTATTAGGTTAAATATTCTAAACTTTTATGCTAAACCGATGGCCAGTATAAGAGTAGTCGCAGCGGAAATCTACAGCCTGTGATACGCCAATCGAGGGGGCTTTAATGATGGCAAATTGAACTTTTCCGGGATGGGCGAGACTAATCAGTCAGGTCTGCAATTGCTTCACCCATCTCGGTCTCGTCGAGCATTCTCTCAGGATTGCAGCGCTTCGGTTATAATCCCTCCAGGAATGGCGGTCGGTGCTCCGTCCGCCTCTTTTTTTGCCGCGGGTTGCACTTTGCCTATCTCGCCAGGCTGTTGCAGCAGGCCTGGCTGCAATGCCCCGGGGCCGCTGAGGACAGATTGGTGAGTACTAAGCGACGACGCGCCGTAAGCGCGGCAATATTGGTGCTGGTGGGTGGTCTGCTGATTATTGCCTGGATGGGGTACCTCGACACATACTCCCACGAGTATCTTGGGTCTGCGATCAAAAATACCGGGATCCTGTACGGGGTCGCGCGGGGCATCAATGCGCTGGTGTCGGTATTGCAGTCGTCCGAGATCAGCGTAATGCTGGTGTCTGTCAATATCGGCGAATTGCTGGACCCCCTGAATGATCTGATCGAACGCTTCTCGGATGTGCTGATCATCGCGCTGGGGGCACTGGTGTTCCAGCAGGTGATGCTGGGTATTGTCTCGCACAATATTTTTAATCTGGTGATGACTGCTCTGGCCCTGTTGGTGCTGTACTCCAGCCTGGTCAAGCGATTGCCGTTACACGGTTATCTGCTGCGGGCTTTACTGCTGTCCTTGTTTCTGCGCTTTGCGCTTGCGTTCACCGTGCTGTGCGCCAGTTTGGTAGATGGCTGGTTCCTGCAGCAATCGATGCAGCAGCAGACTGAAGCGATCATTGAGCTGGAGGACCAGTTGGCCAGCAGCCGCGACGCGCTCACCGGTGGCGCGGCGTTTCTGCCCCTGGAAACCGAGCCGGGGCAGCGCCTGGCGGCTGGCCAGCGCAAGCTGCAGGAGGTGGAACGTGCGCTGGCCAGTCTCGAACAGGGTATCGCCACCGCAGAAGCAGCGATCGCGACCCGCAAGTCCACCCTGCCGTGGTATTTGATCTGGTATTCCCCAGGCTGGCCAAAGGACCTGGTGGTGCAACAGCAGACTCTGGATGAATTGCGTCGTGAGCGGCGCCTGTTGCTCGCACAGCGGTCAGAGACTGATGCTGAGATCGCTCAAGCCAGGGAGGCGCTGGAATGCCTGGAACTCAAGGCGCAGGGTAAAACCTGTAGTGTCTGGGACTGGTTCTACAGCATCAAACCCTATGAGCGCTACAAGCAAAGCCTGACTGCCGTATCCGAAAGCATGGATCACTACGTGGAAAACATCCTGGATCTGATAGTTGGCCTGCTGCTGCAATCGGTCATTCTGCCCTTGTTATTCTTCTATGCGACCTACCGCATGGCGGGGCTGCTCTGGCAGCTGCCGGTGGATGACGACTGAGCTTGCTTGCTCGGGCGGGGCCAGCCATGGGGATGCGGTAAACCGGTGGTGTTTAGCGGGACAATCGCACGGCGATCCCACGTCGCAGGCTTTCGGGCATATAGCCGAGCAGGTGTAGTGGCCAACTGAGCCGGCGCGGAAATTCCACCATACTGCGTCGTCGGGCGACGCCGCGAATAATGCGCCCCGCTGTCTGTTCGGCGCTCTTTCGGGGGCTGGCAGTAGCATCGGCCTCATGCCGAAACGGAGCAGGAAAGCCCGGGCGCACGATAGTGACGCCAATGCCGGAGGGGGAGAGGTCAACAGCGAGAGAGCGGGCGAATGACTCCAGCGCCGCTTTCGATGCCGTGTAAGCCTCGGTGCGTGCCAGCCCCAGTAACGTGGCGAGGCTGCTGATAATCACGATCCTTGGCTTCGAAGCGCGCTGGAGCAATGGCAGCGCGATGTCGATGGTTGCAACGGCACCGGAAAAATTGACTGCCATCACCCGATGCACCAGGCCGCTATCAAAGTGTCGTGGATCGAGGTATTCGCAGGTGCCGGCATTTACTATCACCAGGTCCAGCTCGTGGGTGACGACCTGCAAACGGGCGGCAGCGCGCGCCATGCTGGCGGTGTCAGTGAGATCAAGGGCAAGTCGGGTTATGACCCCGGCGCTGTCTTCCACCAGGCGCTGCAGGGCTGTTTCATTCCTTGCGCTGGCGATCACATGATTGCCGGCGGCCGCCAGTTGCAGCGCCAATTGCCTACCGAGCGGTGAAGTGGCGCCGGTCAGCCAGATAGTTTTGCCGGTGATGTCCAATGCTGGTATGTCCGCTGCTGCGCCGTGCTGTGCACTGCTGGTGTGGTCGGCCTGGACGGCCGTGAGTCAAGCAGTGTGGGTACGCATGCTGCTTCGCCCCGGATCAAGCGGCTTCGGGGTCGATCGGGCCGGGCGCCGGGGGCCAGCTCAGGTGACGACGGCGGCGCCACTGATCCGGGGCGCTGCCACCAACGTAGGTATTTGCACTACGGATAAGTGCGGTGGATGGGAGTTTTGAGCTAAAATGAATGCCTCGGCAAAATTGCGCAATACGGTAACCCCGATAAGGTCTAAATCGATGACCCAGACTGCCTCAGACAGGGAAATGTGGACCGAGTTACTCGCCGGCCTTGGCAAACGCCACGACCGGCAGGATTTTATCGCTCTGTTCAATCATTTCGCCCCCCAGATAAAAGCCTACGGTCTATCTACCCAGGCGACCCCCGGATTGCATGCTTTCGCAGAGGAGCTGGTCCAGGAGACAATGATCCGGGTCTGGCGGCGAGCATCGACCTTCGACGCCAGCAAAGCCAGTGCCACGACCTGGATATTCACCATTGCGAGAAATGCCAGAATCGATTTGTTGCGGCGCGGGGCGAAGCACAAGTCAGATGTCGATGCCGATGACGTGTGGCTCGAGGCCGAGGCCGATCAGCAGCCGGTGGAAGAGTTGGAAGCCGATCGCAACCGGAGACTGGTCAGGGAGGCAATCAGTCAGCTGCCCATCGAGCAGTCCCAGGTGTTGGCGAAAGTTTATTTGGAGGGCAAACCCCATAGCGAGGTGGCCAGGGAGTTGAATCTTCCGCTGGGCACGGTGAAGTCGCGAGTGAGGTTGGCGTTGAACAAGATGAAGTTGTTGGTTCCTCAGTAAGCGGGTAAAGATTATGGTACATCATCATCCAGACAGCGAAGTATTGACAGATTACGCGGCGGGGTCGCTGGCGTTTGGCCAGTCCCTGTGTGTGGCGGTTCACCTCGAGGGATGCCCGGAGTGCCGGAGGCGCTCCAGTCAACTGAGTCAGGTAGGTGCGGAATTGATGAATCAGTTGGTGCCTGTCGCAGTCGAGGACGGTTTACTCGACAGGATTCTGGGCGAGATAGACGGGGTGAGTGCATTGCCCGTCGTTGACATCCCGGCCTCCCCGATCGAAGGGGTGCCAAGGGCGTTGCGCAAGTTGCTGCCTGACGGCCTCGATGCAGTGCCCTGGAAGCGAGTGACCTCCAGGCTTCAGACCGCTGTCCTGGGGGTAGGGGATGCGGCTAACCAGGTTGCGCTGGTGCGCATCAAGCCGGGTGGCAGCATCCCCGAGCATCGTCACGGCGGCACCGAGACTACCGTGGTGCTGCGCGGCGGTTTTTCGGATCGTGGGGGCAACTACCTGGCCGGTGATTTCGTAAGTCTCGGGGAGGACGACAGCCATCAGCCGATCGCGCACCAGAACTCGGATTGCATCTGCCTGACCGCGCAAAATGCGCCGCTGCAGTTCACGGGTTTCTGGGGCAAGATTGCCAACCCTTTCATCTCTATCCACCCTCAGTGAAATGACTTTAAAGCTCTTGCAGGCCGCAAGGCCTGCAAGAATCGTGCACGATTTAGCCTCTCCAACCTCGACTTTCGCTGCATAGAGCGACCGGACGAGGCATGCTAGCCTGTCCTGCCGCGTTCCCGGCGCAAGGGGCGGGGATTTCTGGAGGACCGGCAATGAGAGTAGCACTTTGTGTTTTGGCATCCCTGGTACTCGCCGGTTGCGGCGATGCGATAACGCCCCAGCGGTTTACTGACTGCCGCGGTGTGGCGGAACGGGTTGCGCTGGAAAACAACAGCCCCGAAGCGATCCTGGCTGTGGCCGGTTTCCCGGCCGAGGATGCGGATGGTACCGGGGAACAACGGTTATTGGAGCTGGAAACCCAGCGGGCGGGATTCATGACTGTGGCGCATGAGCAGCGCATTGCCCTTGGTCTGATCGGCGCCAATCACTATGCCCAGCGCTACCTCAAGGCTTACGGAGAGTGCCGGGCGATGGACGCCGGAGAGCAATGATGCTTTGTCGTCCGCAGCCTGTCAGCGATCAAGTGGCGCACTGGCACCGGTGAGCAGGTAATTGCGATAGTCCTGCAGGATGACATGATGATCAAAGCACAGTGGCTGTGGCAAGTCGTCCAGGGCGAACAGCGCCAGGTCGGCGGCGTCGTCCGCCGGGCTGGGCGTATCCCGGGTGCTGGCAACATATACCAGGCTCACAGTATGTCCCCGATCGTCGCGATTCGGGTCGGAATAGCAGCCCAATAGCGAGAGCAGTTGCACATGGCAGCGGGTTTCCTCCAAAGCCTCTCGGGCCGCGGCCGCGGCAACGGTCTCCCCGACATCGACGAAACCTCCCGGCAGAGCCCAGCCCAGCGGGGGATTCTTGCGCCGGATCAAAACGATGCGCTGCTCGCCGCCCTCCTGCAGCTGGATAATGGTGTCGGCGGCTAACAGTGGTGTGGTGGGTCTTCCCATGGGCGGCTTTCCTCCTGTTGCTGGGCCCCTGGCCCGACCGCCGCGCAGCGGCCGGTGCGGATGCGCAGTCATCTTGATAGTTCGTTGCAGTCAAGCGACAGGCTGGCTTTTGCCGCTTCCGCCGCTTGAAATACGGGTTGTTGCTGCTCTGAGCGCCAGCGTTTCGATGCCCAGGTGTAGGCGAGTCGATATTCTCTGCAGCTTAACAAGAAACCTGCGGTCTGCGGTAATCGGGAATGCGACATGGCTTTTTGCACCGGGGTAGGAATGGCAGCCGAAGCCTGAAAGACGATCCTTGCACTTCGATAAGTCCACTCAAATTGCGCTGCAAGCATGGTGGCTGAAAAGCGCCTTGCTACACTAAGTCGCTAACAGGGTGAGACTTTTAAACCGCGGATGTTCGTTGTAGAGTTGGTCGCAGTTGTGCGCGTTCGGGCCGCGGGGTTCTGGGTCAACAATCGAGAAGCGATAAAAATACGGAGACTGGATTGTGATGGCGAAGCGAGTAGCAAGCTCCAAGTGGCTCAGCTGGCTGCGATTAACCTGCCTGGTGATGATGGTGGGGATGCCGGCGCTGGTCCGCGCCATCGAGTGGCCCCAGGAGGTCGACGCCAGGGAAGGGACTATCGTTGTATACCAGCCCCAGCCTGAAACCCTCAAGGGCAATACCCTTACCGGTCGCAGCGCGATGTCCCTTGAGCTCAAGAATGGTAAGGAACCGATTTTTGGCGCTTTTTGGTTTACCGCGCGAATTGATAGCCAGGGTGGCGGTGACACCGTGCTGGTGCGTGATGTCAAGGTTACCAAGGTAAGTTGGCCAGACTCCAGAGATGCGGACGAACAACGGTTTACCCGCATCGTTGAAGACGCTATTCCCAGTGCCGGCTTCGAAATCTCCCGTGAACGACTGGCGGCCAGCCTGTCTTCCGCCGAGATCGAGCAAAGAAGCCTGGAGCAACTCAAGCATGACCCGCCGAAAATCATTTTCAATGAGCAGTTGGCTGTGCTGCTGCTCTACGATGGTAAGCCCAGGTTCAAGCCGGTGGAAAACAGTTCCTATGAGCGCGCGCTGAATACGCCGCTGCTGGTTGCACGTCACCGCAAGACCAAAACCTGTTACCTCAGCAGCGGCTCCCTGTGGTACAAGGCCGGGGACCCCCTCGGCCCATGGACAGTGACCAATTCACCGCCATCGGATCTGGTGGCGATGGTTCCCGGGCCGGAGGATGCCGGTCCGCCGCCGTCGGTGGCGCCCATTATTGTCGTTGCCACCGAACCCACCGAGTTGGTGGTGTCCCAGGGCAGGCCCCAGTGGGATTCGCTCTCTGGTGGCGAGGTGCTGTTTGTCAAGAATACCGAAACCCCCTGGCTGCGCGATCTACCTACCGGCAATATGTATATCCTGTTGTCCGGTCGTTGGTACCG
>JAHEGP010000237.1 GCA_024645065.1 Cellvibrionales bacterium
GTGGCGCTGCGCGGCCGCACGGGTGTAGTCGAGTGCGTCGGTCTGATTGATCAATGTCAGTATCGCGTCGATATTGGCGGCACTTTTTTCACTGATAGCCTGTCGGACGAGGGCGGCATCCGGGGCGGCGGCGACTTGCATGACACGTATCAACGGCAGGGTCGGCTTGCCCTCGGCCAGGTCGTCGCCGACATGCTTGCCCATTTGCTCGGGTTGGCCACTGTAGTCGAGCACATCGTCAATCAGCTGGAATGCCATGCCCAGGTGATAGCCGTAATGTTTGCAGGCGGCCACGCTTTTGGGTTCGAGGCCGGACAACAGCGCTGCGCCCTCAGTGGCGGCCCGGAACAGTGCTGCGGTCTTGCGTTTGATGACTTCCAGGTAAGCGTCTTCTGTGGTGTCGGGGTTGCCGGCATTCTCCAGTTGCAGAACCTCACCCTCGGCTATCAGGTTGGTAGTGTCTGCCATGAGTCGCATGATCGCCATATTGCCGATACCAACCATCAGCTGGAATGCCCGGGAGTAGATGAAGTCGCCGACCAGCACGCTGGGCGCATTCCCCCACTTGGCATTGGCCGTCTCCCGGCCACGGCGCAAGGTCGAGACATCGACCACGTCATCGTGCAGCAGGGTTGCGGTGTGAATAAACTCCACCACGGCAGAGAACTGGCGGTGGCGCTGGCTGATATTCCCGACCGCGCCGGCCATCAGCAGCACCAGCAGCGGGCGAATGCGTTTGCCCCCGGCATCGACAATGTAATGGCCAATGCTCTCAACCAGCCCGACATCGGAGTGGAGCTCCTGTATGATAAGGGCATTGACGGCCTCGAAGTCGTCGGCGACGGATTGGCGAATAGCTTGCATGGATGATTTGCCGGGTTCTGGAGTGCAGCCGGCATGCTAGGTGGGGTGCAGCACAGTGTCAAGGTTCCGAGTGCGGTTTGCGGCCCTGAAAATGGCTGTGGTTGCAGGCTTGCTCCGCCCAGGGTATTTCATTATAATTCGCGCCCCTGGAAAGAGGCTCGGGTTTTCCCGCGGGCGCGGGTTAACAGACGAACTGTTACGAGCGAATTTAAAGAAGCGAGCCGGGCTAGGTATCTGGAGACAACTATGTACGCTGTATTCGAAAGTGGTGGCAAGCAACACCGGGTTCAGGAGGGCGAGATCCTGAAGCTGGAAAAGATTGAGTTGGGTGCCGGTGAGAAAGTAGAATTCCACCAGGTGATGCTGGTAGGTGAGGGCGACAACGTCAGGATCGGCCAGCCGCTGGTAGAGGGTGCGGTTGTGACCGGCGAGGTGCTGTCCCAGGGTCGACACGACAAGATCAACATCATCAAGTTTCGGCGCCGCAAGCATCACATGAAGCGCGCCGGACACAGGCAGTGGTATACCGAAGTGAAGATCACCGGTATCAGCGGTTAACACGGGGAGATTAGGCAATGGCTCACAAGAAAGCAGGTGGTAGTACTCGCAACGGACGCGACTCGGAATCCAAGCGATTGGGCGTGAAGCGTTACGGCGGCCAGAAAGTGGCTGCGGGCTCTATTATCGTGCGCCAGCGCGGTACCCATTTCCACCCGGGCGAGAACGTGGGTTGTGGCAAGGACCACACCCTGTTTGCCAAGGCCGATGGCGTGGTCGAGTTCACCGTAAAAGGACCCAAGCAGCGCAAATTCGTCAATATTGTGGCTGCCTGAAGTCCCGGGCGTGCGGCGCCGGCATTGAGGCAATGCCTGTCAGAATAAAAAGCCCTGTCCTGTGACGGGGCTTTTTTAATTGGGTCGTATTAATGTGGTTTCGAGGTTTATTGCCCCTTTGCCAGTGCCCATCACGAAAGCCCGGAACCGTCTTTTGGCCCCCGTTGATACTTTCATCAACTTCTTAGCTTTGATTTCTATCTACTTAAATTCAAAAGATTTCTGTCGGCGCTGGCTGAGCGAGGCAGGGCCAGGTTTGTGGCTATGGCGCAGCGCCACGCGAAGGCATCGAAAGCGGCTTGGAAATAAGGCAGGCAAATGAAATTTGTAGATGAGGCACTGATCAAGGTTGAAGCCGGCAAGGGGGGCAACGGCTGTCTCGGTTTCCGGCGTGAAAAATACATCCCCAGAGGCGGCCCCGACGGCGGCGATGGCGGCGATGGCGGCTCGGTATGGCTAATTGCAGACAACGCCCTCAACACCATGGTCGATTATCGCTATCGGCGCAATTTTCGTGCCGAGTCCGGCGAGGGTGGCAGTGGCGGCAACTGCACCGGGCGCAGCGGCCAGGACCTCGAACTTCGGGTGCCGGTGGGCACCACGGTGATCGATGATGACAGCGGTGAGATCATTGGTGATCTCACCCACGAAAACGACCGTCTGCTGGTGGCCCGGGGCGGCTTTCATGGTCTGGGCAATACCCGGTTCAAGTCGAGCACCAACCGCGCGCCGCGCCAGACAACCCCGGGCAAGCCCGGCGAAGCCCGCAATTTGCGCCTGGAGCTGAAAGTGCTGGCGGATGCCGGACTGCTCGGCCTGCCCAATGCCGGCAAGTCGACGCTGATCCGCGCCATATCTGCGGCCAGACCCCGGGTCGCGGACTACCCCTTTACCACGCTGACGCCCAACCTGGGCGTGGTGACCGTGGGTAAATACCGCAGCTTTGTGGTGGCCGATGTCCCCGGGCTGATCGAGGGCGCCTCGGAGGGTGCCGGGCTGGGCATTCGCTTCCTGAAACACCTGACGCGTACCCGTCTGCTATTGCACCTGGTGGATATAGCGCCGGTCGACGGCAGCGATGCCGTCGCGAATGCGCAGGCGATTATTCGCGAGCTGGAGCGTTTTAGCCCCACCCTGGCGGCACGGGAGCGTTGGTTGGTGGTCAACAAAATCGATCTGCTGCAGCCAGAGGAGCGCGAGGCAGAAGTTGCCCGCATCGTCGCCGGGCTCGACTGGACGGGCAGGGTGTTTGCAGTCTCTGCGGCCAATGGCGAAGGCACCGGCGAGCTGTGTGAGGCCATTATGGCGCAGCTGGAGCAAGTGCGGGAGGCCGAGCAAAACGACCCCGAGCTGTTACGGCAAGAGCAGGTTGAGCAGCAGCAAATGCAGTGCGAGGCGCGCGAGCGTATCGCCGCCCTGCGGGAGCAAACTCGCGGGGCAGCGGACGATCATGGCGATGACGACGATGACGATGGCGTCGAAGTCGTCTATGTCAACGAGGACTAGGCAATGCAGGCTGGTCGCGACTACTTGCAGAAAACCCGCCGCTGGGTCATCAAGATCGGCAGTGCCCTGCTCACCGCCGACGGCCAGGGTTTGGACAAGTCCGCCATCGATACCTGGGTGGCGCAAATTGCCGCGCTGCGGCAACAGGGTATCGAGGTGGTGCTGGTATCCTCCGGGGCCGTGGCCGCAGGCCTGTCACGGCTCGGCTGGTCGAGGCGGCCCCAGGCGATTCACGACCTGCAGGCAGCCGCCGCGGTGGGGCAGATGGGCCTGATCCAGACCTGGGAAACGGCCTTTGCCCAACACCGCTTACACACCGCGCAAATCCTGCTGGTGCACGACGATTTGTCGAACCGCCAGCGTTACCTCAACGCCCGGCGCACCTTGCAAACACTGTTGGCGCTGGGTGTGATTCCGGTGGTCAACGAGAACGACACCGTTGCCACCGACGAGATCCGCTTTGGCGACAACGATACCCTGGGCGGCGTGGTCGCCAACCTGATCGATGCCGACCTGCTGACAATCCTCACCGACCAGACGGGCCTCTACGAGCAGGACCCGCGCCAGTTTCCGGCGGCCACCCTGATTGCCCAGGCGCTTGCCAATGATACCCGGCTGGATGAATATGCCCGCGGCCCGGCGGGGTCGCTGGGGCGGGGCGGTATGCTCACCAAGCTCAAGGCCGCAAGGCTGGCCGCGCGCTCCGGGGCGCACACCGTCATTGCCGGCGGTCGCCAGGCAAACGTGTTACTGGATATTGCCGCCGGCATGGAGGCCGGAACCTGGTTGCAGGCGGAACAGCGGCCGGTGGCGGCGCGCAAACGCTGGCTCGAGAGCCATCTGCAAATACGCGGTGTATTGCACCTCGACGATGGCGCGGCGAAAGTCGTCAAGCAGTCCGGCCGCAGCCTGTTGCCGGTTGGCGTGGTCAGGGTAGAAGGCAAATTTGGCCGCGGCGAGATGGTGTCCTGTGTCGACCCGGCGGGCAAGGAAATTGCCCGTGGCCTGGTGAACTACGATGCCGACGAGGCCCGGCGAATTGCCGGCCTTGGTAGTGGGCGCATAGCCGCAGTGTTAGGTTACCACGATGATGACGAGCTGATACATCGCGATAACCTTGTGCTGTTGTAAGGTTTGGGTAGATTTGGGGGTCAGAGTAAAAACCAGCTAACCACATTTGTGCACTTGCAATAAACCCCCATCTATAACACCTTAAACGCAATCAAAATCGACCATTCATTCAGGGAAGAAGAAGTGGCCAGACTCAGACGTTATGCGCCGGGGGGTATTCCCCAGCATATTATTCAACGTGGTAATAACCGAACGATTTGCTTTGCATCAGATGACGATATGGCAGCCTATGCGGGCTGGCTGTATGACGGTGCAGTGAAATATGGTGTCGATATCCACCGCTGGGTATTTATGACGAATCATG
>JAHEGP010000238.1:0-747 GCA_024645065.1 Cellvibrionales bacterium
AGCCGGCTTAAAGCCGGCTGGATTCGATAGCGCGCCGTTTTACAACTGTTGATCAAGCTGGGGAACGGCCTCAAAAAGATCCGCGACAAGACCGTAATCAGCAACCTGGAAGATGGGTGCGTCTTCGTCCTTGTTGATTGCGACGATAACCTTGCTGTCTTTCATCCCCGCCAAATGCTGAATTGCGCCGGAAATACCCACCGCAATGTAAAGGTCTGGCGCCACAATTTTACCGGTCTGGCCAACCTGCATATCGTTGGGAACGAACCCGGCATCGACTGCCGCACGTGACGCACCAACCGCGGCTCCCAGCTTATCTGCCAGCTTGTACAGCATATCGAAGTTTTCGCCGTTCTGCATACCGCGACCGCCGGAAATGACCACACTGGCAGCGGTGAGGTCGGGACGATCAGACTTGGCCAGTTCCTCGCCAACAAACTCGGACACGCCCGCACTATGGACCGCATCAACGGCCTCTACGGCCGCACTTCCGCCCTCTGCTGCTGCCGCATCGAATGCGGTACCGCGAACTGTTATTACCTTGATCGGATCACCGGATTGTACCGTGGCAATCACGTTCCCCGCGTATATCGGGCGCTTGAAGGTGTCTGCTGACTCGACCGCGATAATGTCGGATATCTGGTCAACTCCCAGCAGTGCGGCCACCCGGGGCATGAAGTTCTTGCCGTTGGTGGTCGCTGGTGCCAACACGTGACTGAAGTCCTTGCCCAACTCTGCAACCAGCAG
>JAHEGP010000238.1:757-4633 GCA_024645065.1 Cellvibrionales bacterium
CGGCGAGCTGGTGTCCGTATGCTTCATTGTCGGCAAGCTGTACCTTGCTCACGCCATCCACGGTTGCTGCCTGTTCTCCCACAGCACCGCAATTGTGGCCCGCCACCAGTACTGTTACGTCACCCCCTATCTGGCTGGCAGCAGTAATGGTATTGCGGGTCGCCGCGTTCAAGGTTTGGTTATCGTGCTCTGCTACAACGAGAATGCTCATCAGATCACCTTCGCTTCATTTTTCAGTTTGTCTACCAGTTGCTCAACCGACTCCACCTTGATGCCAGCCTGGCGCTCCGCCGGCGGCTCAACCTTCAGGATTTTAATATTGCCGGAGACTTCAACGCCGAGGTCCGCAGGTGAATAAACATCCAACTGCTTTTTCTTGGCCTTCATGATATTCGGTAGCGACGCGTAGCGCGGCTCGTTCAGGCGCAGGTCAGCGGTCACCACAGCCGGAGTAGTAATTGACAGCGTCTGAAGGCCCGCATCGACTTCACGAGTTACCTTGACCTTGCCATCTTCAACCACGAGCTCAGAGGCAAACGTTCCCTGCCCCATGGAGCCCAGTGCCGCGAGCATCTGACCGGTCTGGTTGTTATCGCCGTCAATCGACTGCTTGCCAAGGATTATCAGGTCAGGCTGCTCCTTGGCAACTACGCCATTGAGTAACCTGGCTATCGCCAGCGGCTGCAGGTCACCTTCGACCTCCACCTGGATCCCCCGGTCTGCTCCCAGCGCGAGAGCCGTACGAATCTGCTCCTGGCACGCTTTGGGCCCTATCGAAACCACGACCACCTCTGTCGCCACGCCTTTTTCTTTCAAACGCACGGCCTCTTCTACAGCAATTTCACAAAAAGGGTTGATAGCCATTTTCACATTGGCGAGATCGACTGCTGAACCATCTGCCTTGGCGCGTACCTTGACGTTGTAATCTACAACTCTCTTAACCGCAACGAGTACTTTCATTATGCATTCACTCTTGACTGAAAAAAGACAAATTCCCGCATCCTGCTCGCACTGGCCAGGAACCTGCGCTGCGTGGAACTGACCACAACGCCGGCACGCCTGACAAATTCGATTGGAGCGCTTAAAAATGGCTAACTATGGTGACCTCAAAAGCGATTTAGGTCAAGAGTTGGCAGCCACTTTAGAACCTGCAGGGGACTTTAAAGTCACCGCCACTCATCTGCCTGAGACCCGCAATCTCCCCCTGAAAACACCGCTCGACGAGCCAGCGCCACTACCAAATTGCGAATTGGCTACCTCGCGCCGCTACCGGTATAATCCCCGTCATAGACAATCTATGGATTGTGCCCAACTGCCCCGAGTGTTGGCCTCGCTAGACGCAAACACCCGGTTTTTACAGCTTTAAGACGAGGAGATTTCCTTTGGAACGCGAAGCCATGGAATTTGATGTTGTGGTGGTGGGCGCTGGCCCTTCCGGTTTATCTGCCGCCTGCCGCATCATGCAATTAGCTCAACAAAAACAGCAGGAAATCAGCGTTTGCGTGGTCGAAAAAGGCTCCGAAGTCGGAGCGCATATTCTATCCGGCGCTGTGCTCGAGCCCCGCGCCATGAACGAGTTGTTTCCTAACTGGAAAGATATGGGGGCTCCGCTTAACACGGCGGTCAGCGAGGACCAGTTCTTTTACTACACCAGCGAGACCGCCGCCAGGCAATTGCCCCATTTCCTGATTCCCAAGCCCACCCATAACGATGGCAATTACATTGTCTCCATGGGGAATGTATGTCGCTGGCTGGCGCAACAAGCGGAGTCTCTGGGGGTTGAAATCTATCCCGGATTTGCGGCGGCAGAAGTGTTGTACCACGACGACGGTCGAGTAAAGGGCGTTGCAACTGGCGATATGGGTGTATCGGCTTCGGGCGAGCACAAAGACAGCTACATGCGCGGTATGGAGTTACACGCAAAATACACTTTATTCGCCGAGGGTTGCCGTGGCAATCTTGGCAAGCAACTGATTGCAAAATTCAACCTCGATGACGGGGTGGATCCACAGCATTACGGGCTCGGCATCAAGGAAATCTGGAAAATACCGGCGGAGAAACACTCGCCCGGTCTGGTCGTGCATGGCCTGGGCTGGCCACTGGCGGAGAGCGGGGCAAGCGGCGGGGCCTTCCTTTATCACGCAGAGGACTGCGAGGTCTACCTTGGTTTTATCACTGACCTGAATTACTCAAACCCTTACCTGAGCCCATTCGAGGAGTTCCAGCGCTGGAAGAAACACCCTGAAACGATGAAGTACCTGGAAGGCGGCGAACGGCTCTCCTACGGCGCCAGGGCAATCGCCAAAGGCGGCCTGAACTCGTTGATTAAAATGCAATTTCCCGGAGGGCTGATCATAGGCTGCGACGCAGGCACGCTTAACAGTGTGAAGATCAAGGGTAATCACACAGCCATGAAGAGTGGCATGCTGGCGGCCGAAGCCATTGTAGAAGCCATGGCCCTTGGCGATAGTGCACCCGCTACACTCGACGCCTACGCCGAGAAATTTGAGCAGTCCTGGCTTCAGGATGAGCTGTACAGTACGCGAAACTTTTCCGGCTACATGCATAAATTCGGTGGCTTGCTAGGTGCGGGCATGGTCTGGATAGACCAGAATATTTTTCGCGGAAAGATGCCGTTCACACTGCGTGATAGCGTGCCAGACTACGCTACCCTCAAGCTCGCTTCCGAAAGCAAACCCATCAACTATCCCAAGCCCGACAACAAAATCACCTTCGACCGCCTGTCATCGGTGTTTCTGTCAAATACCAATCACGAGGAAGATCAGCTCTGTCATTTGACCTTGAAAAACCCCTCCATCCCTATCGAGAAAAACCTGCCGATGTACGATGAACCGGCTCAGCGTTACTGCCCTGCCGGGGTCTACGAGGTGGTCGATAATGCGGGTGGTGGCAAGCGCTTCCAGATCAACGCCCAGAACTGTGTGCACTGCAAAACCTGTGACATCAAGGACCCGGCGCAAAATATCGTCTGGGTGACGCCGGAAGGGATGGGAGGACCGAACTACCCCAATATGTGAGAGGTTTTGTCGATGCGTCGGTTTCAGGCTGATCAGCTTGCGCCGGCGCGGCGGTTCAGTCATTCAAATTTGCAGATCATACCACCGTGGGAGCCTGGACTAATCAAGCGCAAAGAAACTGCCACAGCTCCACACCCCGGTGCGCCCCTGGTGAGGTACCGCCAAGCCCACCAGCTGGTAATACACTGGCCGACTTAGTTTTGCTGTTAGACCCGGTCGAACCTGGATATAGGGCCGGGGACTTGCGGCCGCATTGCTAACCAGCAATTGATGCTCGGCATCGACAAGGACCTCTTCTCCAACATTGGTGACGAATCGAAGTTCTTCTGCATCGCCTTGCGACCTGGCAGCCATGGCAACTGCAATAAACGGTGCATCTTCCACTTCAATCTGCCACTTTTCGACTGGCGTGACCAGAACAAAACCGTTTTCGCTTTCGTGGCGCAGGATCGACGCGAACAATTTTACCAGCTCAAAACGCCCAATCTCGGCACCCTCGTGAAACCACTTGCCGCCGGCATCTATTCGAATATCGATGCGACCGCTCAAGGGAGGATTCCAGGAGTCCACGGGGGGCCTTTTGCCCGTCCCGATCTGCTCCAGCATCCGCTCCACCGAGTCCACTACGATTCGCCCTTACAACAGCCGGACATTAATCACACCCTCTACCGCCCTGAGCTTTGCCATGACCTCGGATGAGGGAGCGGTTTCGACGTCCAGCAGGTTGTAGGCGATATCGCCGCGACTCTTGTTGAGCAAGTCGATGACGTTGATATCTGCATCCGCCAGCACTGAGGTGACCTGGCCTAACATTTTGGGTACATTGTAGTTAGTGATA
>JAHEGP010000045.1 GCA_024645065.1 Cellvibrionales bacterium
AAGGGTCGTCGTTTATTGCATTAAAAATATACTGGTGTTAAATAAGTGGCTGGCTTCGAGTTCGCCGGCAAACACAAGGAAAGCTCCTGGCTTTGAATTACGATTGCCTGGTTGCTGGAAGCGTTGTTGTTAAAGTTGTTTGTCTAACGTTTTTGCTAAAGATGTTGCTGACGCTGACGCTGACGCTGACGGTGGCCCGGTGTCGGCCTTGGGGCTGGCCGAAAAGGGCTGGCGCGTGACTAAAAAGGGTAACAAGCACGTCTTCACATTCATGTGGAATCCGCGCTTGAGTGCTATCGAGTCAGGCAAGCCTTATTCCTCTATTCCCCCCGTCCCATGGCTTTGCCCATCCCAACCAGGGCCAGGTACGCCCTGAACCGGCCTGGTTGCTCGCGCAATTTGCTGTTCCTCTGCCAGCCGTAAGCTTTCAGGTTTGAAAACAGCGGGCAGCGTCTAGTTGTCGGTATTTTTTATCTGCCCGCCACGCTGTTTGGCACGTTCTTCCAAAATAACTGACAGTGCCTCCAGGACAACCAAAAGTGACGTCACCAATACCACCGCATTGATGACCATGAGCAAATATTTACCCTCGCTGAGGAATTTGAGGAAGATAATGCCTGCTGCCAGCACCGCCATAAACAGCACGAAAACCATCGGGACCAGGGTCACCGATGCCGGGCGCCGGCTCTTGATCAGCATCACGGAGATAACCATCAAGGTCATGCCCGCCAGGATCTGGTTGGTGGAGCCAAACAGCGGCCAGATGATCATACCACCGGTGCCCTCTCTGCCGCCGGCGCCAAAGGCCAGAACAAGGCAGCATCCCACCGCAATTGCGGTTGCTACAATGCCGTTGCTTATCCACTTGATGTTATAGATCTCCCCCCATTCCTGGATGATATATCGTTGCAGCCGCACGCCCGAATCCATGGTGGTGCCAGCGAACAAAACCACCATGGTGGCCAGCAGGGTAGAGGCGATGCCGGCGGAGAGGCCCCAGCCACTTTCGATCAGGTTGGCGCCGCCACTGATGAATGCGCCCACCGCACCATCGCCGAAATGGGCGTAGGTTTCATGCCAGGCTTCAGGTGTTGCCGCTAATGCCACGCCGCTTACCGCGATCAAGGTGATCAGCGCCAGCGAACCTTCGCCGAGAGCGGCGAAGTAGCCCACAAAGCGTGCGTCAGTTTCCTTGTTGAGCTGCTTCGAGGTGGTGCCCGATGCGACAATGCCGTGAAAGCCGGAAACGGCTCCACAGGCGATGGTGACAAACAGGAGCGGTACCAACGACGGTGTACCCTCTGCCATCTGGTTGTTGAATGCGGGAGCGGTCATTTCAGGCCCGGCGATCAAAACCGCGCCGTACAATAACAACAGGCCGACCGCCAACTGCATGCCGTTGATAAAATCTCTTGGTTGCAACAACGCCCATACCGGCAACATGGAGGCGATCGCCGCATAGGCGAACAGAATGATGATCCAGGTGGCGGGAATGCCCAGGCCGGGCAATCCGGCGGGTAAGCTGAGGGGCATTTCGCTGCCGATATAGATGCTAAAGTAAAGTATTGCGACGCCGATGGCTGTGAGTAAACCCAGCCGCATCATATTGCGGTGTAATAGTTGCCCGATAACCAGTGCGACGGCGATCGCGGCCCAGGCCGGAAACACCGAGGTCGGCGTGCTGACAAAGGCGTTGGCGATAATGACCCCAAACACCGAGTTCACCATCAGCAGCACCAGGAAGACAACCACCATGAAAAGTGAACGGGTGCGTTTGCCAATGACGTTCTCGGACAGCGCGCCGATGGACTTGCCCTTGTTGCGGCTGCTCGCCCACAGGGCGCCCATATCGTGCACCCCGGCGAAAAATACGCTCCCAATAACGACCCAGAGAATTGCGGGAACCCAACCCCAGTAAACTGCTATAGCGGGGCCAACAATAGGCGCCGCCCCCGCTACAGATGTGAAGTGGTGTCCCCATAATACGTACTTGTTGGTCGGGACATAATCTACCCCGTCCTCCAGTTCGTGGGCCGGGGTCACGAAATCCGGGTCCAGTTTGTAGATATGTACCGCGACATACCGGGAATAAATAAACCAGCCAAAACAAAGCCCGGCCACGCCGAGCAGCAGGATCGTAATTGAGCTCATCACGCCTAACCCTCTTATTATTGTCAGACAAATATACGGAAAGCGGTTTTAATCTCCCTCACACCTTGTTGCCCTGGTCAAATCGGAAAGGGACTGGGCCGACAAATGACAAGCAGCGTTGACCAGAGTGGTCGATCATAACTGCAATTCGATCCTGAAACTACCGTGTTAAACATACCCGGATGACACCGCTGATCACACGGTACTTGCTCAAGGCACTCTGATTCATTCGCTACTACCTCAGCGATTGCCAAAGGCCCGCCCTTGGGCGCTCGCTTAAGGCGCCTGATTTGGGTACGCCGCAACGCCCTGCCGCTGGGCCTTGAACGAGGACTGAGGCGGCTCCGGTTGCATTGGAGGTGTCCTGGTTGCACGCCGTGATTTTTTGTCTTGCCTATAGACTTTAACGAGGCTGGGTTTTATCCTCTGGGGCGTTGCAAGACCAATAGTTCCGAAAGGGAGGAAACCGCCATTGCGCGGGAGCTTAATATGAAGAATCTGGTTTATCTCTTGATGGCTTTATTTCTCGTTGCTTGCGCCGGCACCGGCGGGGGCAGTAGTGGGCCAGCCAAGCCGAGCAAGAAAATGCTCAAGGGCAGCTGGGAGGTTTCCAATATTCGTTTTGTGGGCGAGGCCGGGTTGTACAAGGCAAACCTGTTTGAAATTGCCGATTCGAGCTGCTTCAAGGGCAGCGACTGGATATTGATACCCAATAACGGCAAGGGGCGAATCGACCTCGATGTCACGTCGTCGCTCTGCTCACCCTCGAGCCATTATATCCACTGGTCGTTTTACGAGCCGGGGGACGGAAGCACCCAGTTCCAGTTGAAGCACGCCGATGCCAAGGGTAATCCCGTGGATGCGTCCGGGCGTGGCTATCGTGCCAATATCGACCAGTTGAACGGTGGCACCATGATCATGCGGGTGGCGTCGTCCTACCAGGGAAATGCTTTTGATGTATTGTTGACCCTCAACAAGGTCTCCGATTCCATTGCTATGTAATTGGCAACCGTTACCCACGTGATCCATTAACCCGTTAGCAAAGAAGATAAATATATGAAAACCTTGAAACGACCGCTATTTGCAGTTTCCCTGGCTGGCATTGTTGCCATAGCAGCGGGCTGCACCGCTATGCAGAACACCAATAAAACCCAGCGTGGCGCGGGTGGCGGAGCCGCCGCCGGTGCGCTGTTGGGGCAGCTGATCGGGGGTAACACCAAAGCGACCATGATCGGCGCGGCGATCGGCGGCGTCGCCGGTGGAATCATAGGCAACAACATGGATAAGCAAGCAGATGCTATCCAGCAAGCCGTGCCCGGCGCCGAGGTCAAGCGGGTGGGGGAGAGCATACAGATCATCTTCGATGAAAACAGCGGCGTAAACTTCGCCTTCAATAGTTCAAGCTTGACCGCACAGGCCAAGGCAAACCTCGACCAGGTTGCCGAGGTATTCCGGGAGTTCCCCGACACCAACTTGCTGCTCGAAGGCCATACCGACAGCACCGGTGATGCGAACTACAATATGACCTTGTCGCAACAGCGCGCCCAGGCGGTGGCTAATTACCTCAAGACGAAGGGTGTTGGTGCCGGTCGTTTCACGGTGCAGGCCTTCGGCGAAACCAAGCCACGTTTCGACAACTCGACGCCCGAGGGGCGCGCCAAGAACCGACGAGTCGAGGTGGTCGTGGCCGCCAACGAAGACATGATAAATGATGCGAAGGCCCAGGCGAGGTAGCGTGGCCTTGCTTTGCTGAAAGGGCCGGGCTTTGCTCCCGGCTTTTTTACGCCCGCAGAACCCGTAAACTGGAGGCCTGTGGTGCCTGCTATTGGAAACCTGTACCCAACACGGGAGTCACTGTTCAACGGAGCCGTGTGGTTCACACAGCGAAAAAGATGACCCTGGGATTATCAGTACTCGACCAATCATTGGCGCGCAATCCGGACCAGGCGTCTGTCGCGCTGCAGGAAACCCTGCAAATGGCCCAGTGGTGTGAGCAGTTGGGCTACCAGCGATTCTGGGTGTCGGAACACCATGCCTTCGAGACCATTGCCGGCAGTGCTCCAGAGGTGCTGCTGGCAGCGATAGGTGCTGCAACCTCGCGAATCCGCATCGGTTCGGGTGGTGTGATGCTACCGCACTACAGCCCTTACAAGGTGGCGGAGGTTTTCTCGACCCTGGCAAATCTGTACCCCGGCAGGGTTGACCTGGGAGTGGGGCGTGCGGCCGGGGCCGACCCCGCTACCGGTTTGGCACTGGCGGCCGACGGTCGCCCCAAATTCGAGCGCTTTCCCGAGTTACTCGAGATGCTGAGCCACTACCTGTGGGATAAGGGTGCCACTCCACTGCTCAGTCCCCGCCCCCCCGGCAAACTTCCTGTCTGGATGCTGGGGTCCAGTGCTGATAGCGCGGTGCTCGCCGGCCAACGTGGCTTGCCCTACACCCTTGGCCTGTTTATCAACCCGCAGGCTGATCCGCGCTGGATTGCACACTACAGGAGACATTTTAGACCAGTGGCCCAGGGTGACAGACCGTATGCAATGCTGGCGATCAGCGTATTTTGCGCGGATTCGCGGGAGCACGCTCTGGCTTGCCAGTTAAGTTACGACCTTAGCCTGTTTCGCGCCTTTACAGGCCATTCGAGGGATCCGTTTCTTACCCCGCAGCAGGCCCTGGTTTATCCCCTGGGGCTGCAGGAAAAGGCCTTTATCGCGAACAGGCAATGCTGTCGCGTGGCGGGAACCCCGGGCGACGTCCATCAGCGCGTGAGCGAGCTGGCGTCCTTGTACGACGTTGACGAGATCATGGCGGTGACCAATACGTACTTCCTGGATGATCGCATGCGCTCCTTCGAATTGCTGCAACAGGCATTTGCTTGAGCCGACTGGCAAGCGGCCCTTGCGGCCGCGCCATCCAGGTCGGCCTTTACCGTGTTTTAAGGCGTATACCAGATCGGGGAACTATAGGCGCGTTCCTGGACGCTCGCCGCCAGCCCGTCGGGGATTTCCACCCCCAGTTTTGCCGCATCCCGGGTGCTCCAGCGCGGCGTGGGTATTTCCAGTACTCGCAGGTAGTAAAATGCCTGTTGGGTCGGGTCGAAGTCGGGGTCTTTCCACAGTGCGGACAGTTGCGTGCTGCCGATAGTATTGGTGTACGTGGCCTTTTTGATATTCACGGTGCTGCCGATGGCTGGCAACATGCCCTTGGCATCCGGCTTGCGATCGCCGCTCCAGGCCACGTCGTAAATTTTCTCGTGCTGTTTACCACTGGCATCAACCCAGCCCTTAATAATTTGTGCCCGGTCGAGATTGCCACTTTTAGGATCTTTGACAGCGCTCAGCATTAAGGTGGGGGCCGCACCCTGGGTGGCCCTGGACAAGTTGCCTCCCATCGGTACCCCGCGGGCGTAGCCACGCGCGGCATAATCCGGGCTGGCAATATCATCATTGCTAAAGTCCCAGCCGCCAAACAAGCGGACCTTAATGTGCGGCCCCGTGGTACCAAAGGTTTCACGTCGCGCCATCGCCGCATAAATGGCTTCGCGGGTATTTTCCTCCGCCCATACACCCGCCAGGCCGCCAGAGCTGAATTCGCGCACCTGCTGCACCTGGCCCGGGGGTTGCCCCTTGGCGCCATTCAAGCGGTGGCGCGGATTATTTTCGATACCGAATTTGCCCGAATAATTGTCTTCCTCATTCGAAGCGGCTGAATTGTGGGTATCACTGTCGCCGATAAAGCCATAGTGGAAAGGGTTGCCCTTGCCATCCGCCATCAGGCTGATGCCGTCAAGCAGGGCCTGGCGGGCGAAGCTGCCCTTGCGGTGTTTCGGTCGCAGGGAGTCGGCCGACAGGGTGTAGTCCCACTGTTCGAAGCCGGCAAAGGGGTCGTTAGGCGACAAATCCGGGTGGGTCTCCGAGGTGCCCTTGATCTGGGTGATCTCGTAGAGCGGCTCGTTGCGCTGGCGGGTCTCTATGTAGGCATCGTTCAGTGGCTCTCCTGCAAAAGTTTGCAAGGAAAACATCATGCCGTCGCTGGCGTTGGCGTTGTGCGGTATGGCAAACAGGGTGGCACCCTTCCCGCGCAACTCGTCCATCCATGCCCACAGGGTTTCAGGGTCGTTGGAGTCGAAGGAGGAGAGCACGGTGTCCGGCAGGCTTTTCGAATTCTGGAAAACCACCACCCGGTGCAGGTTGCGCATCTCCGGGTTGGCAGACCACTCAAACGCAGGAAATGTGGTAAAGCGACCGGGCTGGTAATAGTCGTCTGCTGTTTTGACAATATCCGCCCAGACACTCTTGTTAAGGGCCGGGTCGTTCAGGGTTGGATCGCCGTTGCCCATACTATAATCGCGCAGAATCTTGGCGAAGGCCTGCATTGCTGTATTGGGGTCTTTTGAGGTGATTGCGGGGGCAACCGGGTTTTTGCTCAATGGGCTGTCGGGGTTGGCCATCTCCTTGAAAACGCCCATCCACTCGGCATGATCGGAGACCGCGTAAAAATCCAGTGGTGTATTGATGGTGAGATCCGGGCCGCCACCACCACCGGCAATGGTTTTACCCTGTGCCCACTGGTAGGCTTCTGCTGGCCCGGTTTTGGCGCCATTGGTAAACGCATCGAAGGAATAATTGGTGTGGACGTGGACCGCGCCAAAGTAAGCGTTTTTTTGCAGATTGGCGGTTGCCGCATCTGCCACCGCATGGGCGCTGCTGGCAATAGCTAGCGCCGAAAATGCCGCCGCAAGACATGGATTGGTTTTGTTCATGGAAGTGGACCCGTATTTTGGAATTGTCGTAAGTGCGATATACGTTACCCCAGAATGCCAACCAGGGCGATATTTTTTTCGGGCTCGGGTTTGAAGGCGTATATCTCGTCCGGCTAACAATTGCTGGCGGTGTCGGACAGTATGCCGCCCTGGGCGACGCCCTACGGTGGCTGGCTGCAAGCGGGGACCAAGCTCTTCAATGTTAAAGCTCGTCAATGCTATTGCAGCAAGAGCCGATAACTATTTTTCAAGCACACCTTGAAGCAGGATGTTGCAAGCGCATCGCGTCAATAGTGCTGTGTTTACCTCTGCCCGGTAAGCGGTAGCTCAAGACTTCGGCAAAGCAAGGGCATCTCCGATTTTTTCATTTGAACGACCCGATTTTATAAGCATTGCGCTGCATCAATGCATTGGTAAAACCCGAGCCTTGGGGGCTGGGTATGCGCTGCCAAAAAATCCGCTGAGGCGGTAACAAAATCCTGAATAGACCTTTATAATCGGCGGCCCTCTATTTTTGGCAGTCTGGAGTTGCGATGGATAACTTTGCCCCTCTCAAGCAAAAAGTACAATTGCTCGGGCGTTTTCTCGGTGATGGCATCAAGCTTGCCCACGGGGAGCCATTGTTCGAGAAGGTTGAGTTGATTCGGCAGCTGTCAAAGTCGGCCCGTTATGGCAATGATTCTGATCGCCAGCGCCTGAACCAGGTGTTACACAGCCTTACCGATGATGAGTTGGTGCCGGTAACGAGGGCCTTCAGCCACTTTTTACATCTCGCCAACACCGCAGAGCAACTGGAGACGACCAATAGCAGCGGCAATGCACCCCGTCTCGATCTCGACATGGTGTACATGCGGCTTAAGTCCCAGCAACTGGATGACGAGGCCATCGCGGCGGCTAATTCTGCGCTCAAAATAGAACTGGTATTGACTGCCCACCCGACCGAGGTTGCCCGCCGCACGATCATTCACAAGCATATCCAGATTAGCCGTTGTCTGCGGGAGCTCGACCATTCGCATTTGTCCGCCGAAGAGAGGCGGGCGCTGAAGCAACGCCTGCGCCGGTTGATTGCGCAAATTTGGCATACCCCGGAAATACGCGATGAGCGACCGTCCCCGGTGGATGAGGCGAAGTGGGGTTTCGCTGTGATAGAAAACTCCCTCTGGCAGGCCGTGCCGGAGTTGTTGCGGGCGCTGGACGCATCCCAGCGGCGCCACCTGGGACACGAGCTGCCGATTACCGCCAGCCCGGTGCGGTTCGTCTCGTGGATGGGTGGCGATCGCGACGGCAACCCCAATGTCACTGCGAAAGTCAGTGCGGAGGTATTCCTGCTAGCGCGCTGGAAAGCTGCCGACCTGTACCTGAAGGACGTGCGCACCCTGATTCAGGAGCTGTCGATGACCTCGGCAACCGCCGACTTCATGACACTCGCCAATGATGCGAGGGAGCCCTATCGGGCGGTTTTGCACCAACTGGAGTTGCGGCTGCAACAGACGCTGGTGACCCTGGTCGATCGGCTCAACGGCAGGCAGGATTCCCACCATGATATCGTCGAATCGATGGAGGATATCTGGGATCCCGTTTACGCTTGTTACCAGTCGCTGCACGCCGTGGGCCTGGGGCTGATCGCCGATGGCAATTTACTGAATATGTTACGGCGGGTGCGATGTTTCGGCAGCCACCTGGTGCGGCTGGATATTCGCCAGGAGAGCTCGCGCCATACCGAGGTGGTATCCGAGCTGACCCGCTATCTGGAGCTGGGCGATTATGCCGAGTGGGATGAGCTGCAGCGCCAGGCCTTTCTGTTATCCGAGCTGGCGGGCAAGCGGCCACTGTTGCCGCGCTACTGGGAACCGTCAGCCGCGGTCCGTGAGGTGCTCGATACCTGCGAAGTCATCGCCGCACAGCCCCGGGAGGCACTGGGTGCCTATGTTATCTCGATGGCGCGCCAGCCTTCTGATGTGCTGGTGGTGAAGCTGTTGTTGCGTGAGTGTGGCTGCCGTTTCAATATGCCCGTGGCGCCGCTGTTCGAGACCCTTGATGACCTCAATAACGCCGGCTCCACCGTGCAACGCTTACTGGGAATACCCATCTACCGGGAGCTGGCCGAAGGCCGCCAGATGGTCATGATCGGCTACTCCGACTCATCCAAGGATGCCGGCGTGATGGCGGCATCCTGGGCCCAGTACAAGGCACAGGAGCAACTGATCGATATTTGCGCGGAGCGGGGTATCGACCTGACGTTATTCCACGGCCGCGGGGGAACCATAGGTCGTGGTGGTGCCCCGGCTCATGCCGCGCTGTTATCCCAGCCTCCGGGCTCCCTGCAGAGTGGGCTGCGGGTTACCGAGCAGGGTGAAATGATCCGGGTCAAGCTTGGCTTGCCGGGTGTTGCCCTGAACACACTCAAGCTCTACACCAGCGCGGTACTTGATGCCAACCTCAACCCGCCACCGCGACCCGACCCGGCATGGCGTGAGCGGATGGAACAACTGGCCTCGGACTCCGCCACGGAATATCGACGAATCGTGCGCGAGACCCCTGAGTTTATCGACTATTTTCGCCAGGCAACCCCCGAAAGTGAACTGGGCAAATTGCCGCTGGGTTCGCGACCGGCCAAGCGCAACCCGAAGGGTGGCATCGAAAGCCTGCGGGCAATACCGTGGCAGTTCGCGTGGATGCAAAACCGCCTGATGCTGCCCGCCTGGCTGGGTGCCGGGCTGGCCCTGCGCAAGGCGATCGATTCCGGCGCAAAGCAGGAACTCGAGACCATGTGCAAGGCGTGGCCGTTTTTCTCGACTCGCATCGGCATGCTCGAAATGGTGTACAGCAAAGCGGATCTCTACCTGGCTGAGCACTACGACCGGCAGCTGGTTGAGCCGCGACTGTGGCCGCTGGGCCAGCAATTGCGCAAGGCATTGCGCGAGGATATCGCCGCGGTGCTCGATATTGCCAACGAAGATCACCTGATGCAGGACCTGCCCTGGGCCAAGCAGGCGGTGGAGCTGCGCAACGTCTATACCGATCCGCTGAATATTCTGCAGACCGAGTTACTGACCCGGGACCGGGCCGGTGGCGGGCAACAGGTCAAGCAAGCCCTGATGATCGCGGTTGGTGGCATTGCTGCGGGAATGCGCAACACCGGCTGAGGGAATCTGCCACCTTACCGGGTTCCCGGGCCTGCAGGACGCAAGCCCTGTGTTCGTCGGCCCTTCAAAGATCAATAATGTGACGATTAGGGCGCCAGCTTGATGGCAAGCCCCGGGCTGGGTGTATAGAATCTGCAGTTCTAAAGCAGCCAATACAGTGGGAGCCCGATGACCAAAAACGCCCTGGAACAGCTCGATGTCGATTCCCTTGGCAACTACCTCGAGAACCGGGTAGCGGGATTCAGCAAGCTTCGCAGCGCAGAGAAATTTGCCGGCGGGCAGTCCAATCCCACGTTTCTGCTAAAAGCCGACAGTGGGCAATACGTGCTGCGGCGCAAGCCGCCGGGTGACTTGCTCGCTTCGGCCCATGCGGTGGACCGCGAGTTCAGGGTATTAAAAGCCCTTGCGGATACTCCGGTGCCGGTGGCCAGCGCGCTGCACCTCTGCGCCGACGACGGCATTATCGGCAGCATGTTTTATGTCATGGACTTTGTTGAGGGGAGGGTCTTTTGGGACTCCGCCCTGCCCGAGGTGGAGCAGGCAGACCGCGCCAGCTATTACCACGACCTCGTCAGGGTCCTCGCGGCGATGCACGATGTAGATGTCGACGCCGTGGGGCTGGGTGACTACGGCAAGCCGGGCAACTACTATGAGCGCCAGATCGGGCGCTGGGCGAAGCAGTACCGCGCTGCCGAGACCGCGAACATTCCCGCGATGGAACAACTGCTGCAATGGCTGCCGGCCAATATTCCCGCCGACGACGGTCAGGTCAGCCTTATTCACGGCGACTACTGTCTCGCCAACGTCATGTACCATCCCGTGCAGCCCGTAATAGCGGCGGTACTCGACTGGGAGTTGTCGACCCTGGGCCATCCCTTTGCTGACCTGGCCTACTGCTGCATGCGATTGCGTCTTCCACCCGAGAGCGATGTGCGTGGGCTTGGTGACCTGGATCGGGGGGGGCTCGGCATTCCCGACGAGGAAGAAATCATCCGGCAGTATTGCTCGCTGCGCGGTATCGATGGGATCGAGGACTGGAACTTTTACCTGGCTTTCAGCTTTTTCCGCCTGGCTTCCATCTGCCAGGGTATCGTCAAACGTGCCCTGGACGGCAACGCCTCGAGCAAGACTGCCATCGAAGTGGGCAGGATGACCGGTCCGTTGGCGAAGATGGCGGTAGACCTTATCGACTAGGGTGCGAACGGCACGTCGACTACAGGGGTAAGGTAGCTCATGGTGAAACCATTGATTGTGCTGGCGCGGCAATTGCCCGGGCCTTTTGTCCAATTACTCAGTCAGTTCGGTGAGCTCGCGGTGGCCGCCGACGGCTTACGGTCTGAGCCTGGTTCAAGTGCTGCGCGCATTTATGTTTCGACCGCGGTCGATGCGGTTGATGCAGGCTTGATCGAGCGCCTGCCTGCCAGTGTCGGGCTGGTCGCCAATGTCGGGGTGGGTATCGACAACATCGATCTGGCGGCGGCCGAGGCCCGGGGCATTTGGGTAAGTAACACGCCCATTGTCGCGGAGGATACGGCGGACCTGACGATGGCGCTGTTGTTGGCGGCATGTCGCCGCTTGAGTAGGTCTGAGCGCCTGTTGCGCAGTGGTGATTGGGCACTGGCCCAGGGACTTACGGGGCAGCGGGTGCACGGCAAGACCCTGGGCATTATCGGCTTTGGCGCCATTGGCCAGGCCGTCGCTCGCCGGGCTACCGGCTTCGAGATGAATATTGTCTACCATGGTCCCAATCGTAAGACCGCTGCCGAGGAGACCACTGGTGCCGATTACCGTGCCAGCCTGGGGGCCTTGTTGGCAGAGTCCGACATCGTCTCACTGAACTGTCCCTTGACGGCATCGACTCACCATCTACTGAATGCCGAAACTATGGCCCAAATGAAACCGGGTGCGGTGTTGGTCAACACCGGCCGCGGCGCACTGGTGGATGAGGCCGCTCTTGCGGCTGCGCTGGCCAGCGGCCAATTGGGGGCCGCCGGGCTTGACGTTTTCGAGTTTGAGCCCAATGTGACCCCCGCGTTGCTCGAGTTGGACAACGTAACGCTATTGCCGCATATCGGCAGCGCCACGGCGGAATGTCGCATGGATATGGCATTGCGTGCAGCGGCGAATATCGAGGCTTTCCTCGCCGATGGCAAACCCCTCGACATCTGCAAGGCTTGACGCCGGCCGTCGAGTCACGGACTGGACCGGCCAGGAGCGCGCCTTGCCCTCGAACCCTGCCGGGTTATTATTGCGGCTAATTTTATAGCAACTATTATCGAGTGATTTCCTATGGAATACCTGGGTCTCGTCGGCAGCGTGGTGCTGCTCATCTGGCTGGCGCTGCGGGGCGTCGATATCGTACTGTCTGCACTGCTGTGCTCGCTGCTGGTTATTGTGACTAACGGTCTGCCACTGGCGGAGGGCATCACCGACTACTTTTCCTTCGGCCCGCTGGGGGCTTTCACCTTTGCCGGTAAGTTTTTCCTGCTGTTTGTGGCGGGCGCTGTATTTGGCCGGGTGATGGGCGATAGTCACGCGGCGGCGAGTATCGCAATGGCCCTGGTGCGGCGCCTCGGCGCCCATCGAGCGCTGTGGATCACAACCCTGGCCTGTGGCTTATTGACCTACGGTGGAGTCGTTGTCTTTGTCGTAATTTTCGCGATGTATCCGTTGGGCTTGCGATTGCTGCGAGAGGCGGATATTCCCAAACGCTTGTTCTGTGCCGCGCTGGCACTCGGTGCCGGTACTTTCACCCTGACTGCGCTGCCGGGTACGCCGTCGATCCAGAATGTGATTTCTTCGGTGGCCCTGAAAACCGACCTGTTTGCCGGTGGTTGGCTGGGTTTTATCGGCGCGGTCATAATGCTTGGCCTGGGTATGTGGTATCTGGAGCGCCAGCGCCTGCTGGCATTCGAGCGCGGTGAACACTTTGTAGCGGGGCCCCGCGACCCGGTGTACTCCGAGCAGGATACCGAGGCCTACCCCCATTGGCTGCGGGCCATGCTGCCGCTGGTGTTGGTACTTGCCACCATTATCGTGCCGCGCCTGCTGAAAATGGCGTTGCCGGCTGAAGACCTGGCAGGGGAGGGCGCACTCTACTCACTGCTGAGCTTCGCCAATAGCCAGCCAGTGGTTTGGCCGAGTATCGCACTTGCGCTGGGTACGGTACTGGCGTTGGTGCTGTTCCCGGTGGTGCGCCGCGACGCCTTTGGCGTTGTCGGCCGCGGTGCCCAGGAGGCCATCATGCCGCTGATCAACACCGCCGTGGTTATCGGCTTCGGCGGCGTGGTAACTCATACCCAGGGCTTTGCCAACTTTACCGGCTTGATGCTGCAAACCGACCTGCCGCCGTTGTTATCGGCATTTGCCTCGGTCAGCCTGGTGTCAGCGATCACCGGTTCGGCATCCGGCGGCCTGCAGATATTTATGCAAACCATGGCGCCCGCCTACCTGGCCATGGGAATAGAGCCCGAAGTGCTGCACCGGGTTGCCACCATGGCCAGTGGCGGCTTCGATTCACTGCCCCATTGCGGGGCGGTGGTGGCGATGTTGACCATAACCGGACTCACCCACCGCGAAGCCTACAAGGATGTCGGCGTGATCACGGTGCTTATCCCGGTATTTGCGACCCTGGTGGTGATTGCGGTTGCATCGCTGAGCGGATTATCGGCGTAGGGAGCGGGCGTCTCTTGCAAATGCGCTGCTGCCGGGCAACCATGGCTGGAGTCATCCGGGCGATCCAAACGGGTGGACGGCGATCGGTACTGACTTAAAAGCAGGGGTTTTACTTCGAGGATCTGATTCTCTACCAATCAGCACGTTGGCTTCCGGGAAGTAAGCCATCGCATTGCCCCGCGGCAGGTCAAAGGCGCACAGGGTAACCCCTTCCATGCTCCCCTGGGGTGAAGTCAAGGTCGCTCGATCACCTTCCCTCATCAGGGTAACGGGATATTCCGCAGAGGTTTTGGCTAACGGCAGCGGGCGGGTGCAAAAGTGGGCTTTTTGACTGGGAGTTTTGAATGTCGGGGAGTGAAGTACGCGCCCGTGAACATGGAACTCCTGGCGCGCTGCATCGATATCAGCGAGCTGTTCCATACCGGGTACTGTTTTGGCAATGGCTTCTCGAATCGTCCCATGTTGCCTGAATGCCGTGAAATCGATTGCTGACCCGGGCAAGAGTTTGGCGGCGAGGTCACAGAGGATTGCGGTTTCCGGGCGCACGTGGTCGAGACGCTTGATGCCGCCGTCACTCAGCCGGACAAAATTAAACATCGACTCCTGGGTAGTGGGCTGCCATTCCTCATCCCGCGCAGTCACCGGCAAAATCAGTGACTCGCTGCGCCCAACGCCGTGAACGTGGCCCTGGTTAAGCGTGGTTGTCAGAAACAGTTTGAACCCGATAGTGTCGAGTGCTTGCTCTGCCCATTGTGCATCCGGTGTGGCGCCATATAGATTGCCACCCATGATCAGGGCCGCGTCAATCTCACCCCGGCTCGCTGCTTCCAGGCCCGCGAGGGTGTCGTAGCCGTCCGTATCAGGCAAACTGACCCCAAAGGCCTGTTCCATGCGGCGGAAGATGGCTTTGTCGAGTACCGGCTTAACGCCCATGGTACCGATACCCTGTACATTGCTGTGGCCGCGCAAGGGTAAGAGGCCGGCGTAACGCTTGCCCACCATGCCCCGGAGCAGGGCGAGATTGGCAATGTATTCAACGTTCTCGACACCATTGCGGTGATGGGTCATGCCCATGCCCCAGGCAAAAACGGTACGCTGTGATTTGGCATAGCTTGACGCGACCCGCTGGATAGCGCTTTTTGCCACACCACAGCAATCGACGATGGTTTGCCAGTCGGTGGCTTCAATGTCTGCGGCAAAGTTTTCAAAACCAAGGGTATGCCGGTTGATAAAATCCTGGTCGTGATGATTGCTTTCGAGCAACGCTTTTGCCAGTCCCTTGAACAGCGCGATGTCGGTGCCGATGCGGGGCTGCAGGTAATCCGACGCAATCCAGGTGCCGCCGGTAATCATCGACCTGGCACTTTTAGGCACGGCAAAGCGAATCAGCCCGGGTTCTTTGGCAGGGTTGATGACAATCACTTCGCCGCCCCGGTCCCTGCAGGCCTTGAGCTTGTGAATAAAACGCGGGTGATTGGATGCCGGGTTGGCACCCATCACAAACACCAGATCACAAGCGGACAGGTCTTCCAGTTCAACCGTCGCAGTCCCTGTGCCGATAGTCGTGCCCAGCCCGACGTTGCTTGCCTGGTGGCAATAGTAAGAGCAATTGTTGACGTTGTTGGTGCCGTAGAGCCGAGCCAGCAATTGCAGGACAAAACCCGCCTCGCTGGACGAGCGGCCCGACGAATAAAAGAAACTGCGAGCGGGGCTGGTGTGGCAGAACTTGTCGGCAGCGTACTGGATGGCCCAGTCCCATTCCACTTCCCGGTAATGCTTACTGTGCGCCGCCTTGTACACCGGTTTTCCCAGTCGGCCCAGGTGTTCGAGTTGGTGTGCGCTGAGTTCCCGCAGTTCTTCCAGGGAGTGCAGGAATATTTCAGCAGGTATGGCGGGCTGGATATCGCTGGATTGCGCCTGGATACTTTTGTTGCATACCGACGGGAATTCACCCAGTTCGTTGGTCATGCCCCCCAGTTGCCCACCCATGCCCAGGCCACAGGCTTTGCAGGTATTTTTGGCGCCGAGAGCTTTAGCCGAATTCTTGAGCCCGATTCGGCGCACGGTGTTGAGGGTATACAACACCTTTTTGGGACCACCGCCGATGGGTGATTTGGGATTGTTCCCGGTCATGGGGGCATAGTACAGGGCCAGGCGAGCAGCGACTACCCAAAAAAACAACGTACATTTTTACGGTGTGTGTCTTCTGGCGATCGGGTGGGGCTGGCGGCCAAACGGGTATAAGCGGACGAAA
>JAHEGP010000239.1 GCA_024645065.1 Cellvibrionales bacterium
GAAAACGGGGGCATCGGAAGCGGGATCCGGCAGCTTGCCGCCCATGGGAACGCCGCTGGCATAGGCAGACGCTAACCAGTCAGACTGCTTCAGCAGGTCCTGGCTCAGGTTCCAGCCGGCAAAGAATCTCAGTTTTATTCGCACACCTGATGTGGCATAGACCTCCTTGCGCTGCAAGCCGGCAAAGATCGACTCCCTGGTATTTTCCTCGGCCCACACCGCACTCAGGCCGGCTGGTGTGACCCAGAGACTGTTGAGGCCCAACACGACATTTCCGCTGACACGCTTTTCAATGGTGTCATCGGCGACGCCATGGGCGCCGAAGTAGTTATCCTGTCGATAGGCCGGGGCTGTGGTATGAAAATCAGATCCACCAACGACGCCGAACTGGTAAGGATTGGCTCCCGTTCCCTGACCGATTGCCAAGCCGTCCCGGTAGGCCTGGCGCACGTAGCTGCCGTAGTTCCGGGGCAATCCGCTCGAACCCATCAGTTGCCAAACAAATACCTCGTAGCCCGCAAATTCGTCATTCGGGGACAGCCCCGGCATCGTTTCAGACTGCCCCTTGACCTGCTTGATCTCCGACAATGGCTCGTTGCGCAGGCGCGCCTGCACCCAACTCTGAGTGATGGGCTCGCCCTTCTGATCCGTGTACCGCGGGAACATCCTCCCCGAACTGAGATTACCATTATGGGACACCGCCAGAACCTCGTTCCCGGCGGCACGCTGGGCGTCCATCCAGTCCCATAAATCACGGGGGTTCGTGGAGTCGATGCTGGTGAAAGGCACCTCCGGAACCCTCCCCGAGTCACGGAAGAAGACATTGCGATGCAGATTGTTAGAGTCGGGTGTCGCGGACCACTCAAAGGCAGCAAAGGTGGTGAACTTTCCGGGCTGGTAATAGCTATCTGCCGCTCTGACTACGCGCTGCCAAACCGGCGCCAACACCTCGGGCTTTGTGAAGGCGCCTATGTCATGGCCTGTTGCGATCGCGGCGGACAGCGCCTTGAACGCCAGCATCGGGTCTTTTTCAATCCCAAAACGCAACAACCCCGACAGGTACTTTGAAGACCGTCGCAGGGCTGAATCCGGGTCGTACGCCTCCTGCACCAACCCCATATAGTCCGAATGCTCCGTCACCGCACCCCAGTCGAGGGGCTTGCTGATGCGAACATCAAAACCACCGGGATGAGTAATCGGCTCTCCCTGGGCATACTGGTAGAAGTCCTCCGGTCCGGTCATGGTATTGCCGAAGGCGTAAGCATCAAAAGACAGACTGGTGTGGACATGTTGCTCACCCCAATAAACATGCCGTTCGGGAGCCTGCGCCGCTGTCATGGCTGAATGCAATATGCAGATTCCTGACACCACGAATAAGCGCTTGGGTCGCAATGTTCGCAAGATAATCTCCTTCCTCTCAGGCCCACGCGGGCTTGTGCTGTGCCGTTAGAACCCCACCTCCGGCCGCCGGCCGCTCTCTGCGTCCATCTTGATGGCTTCGCTGCAACATGGCTTGCCATTTGATGACAGAAGTGGTCTCCAACCCACCCGGAGGAGGGCCCATGGAAAGGGGTAGTAGTCGGCAGCAACCCTTGAAATGTCATGAAATGGCAAGACACGCTTTCGCTTACCGCGTCTAATAAAAAGCTGTTTGTAAGGGAGGGCTGGTGGTTGCTGCCCCGCTTCGGCGAGAACCAGTGTTTCGGCGCTGTGCTGGTTTATCGGTACCTGGTGATTGATTATGGCACCTCCAGTCGAGGCCGGGATGTTGACATGGAAATCACCTTATCAGGGCCGGAACCGGAGTTTGCCTTGCGAATTAACGCGCGCATTCAGTTCGTGGCTAGCAAGGGGTTTACCCATTTATTCGCGGGGCTGGACGATGAAAATAAATATAAACACCCAGGGACTCTCAAGCAGGTCAAAATGCCCTCAATTGGCATCTGTTCTCATGGCGACAATGCTTGCCCTTCAAGGCTGCGCCAACCGCCCTATCAACGACCAACTCCCCCAGGTGAATCCCGCGGGAGGTTACCGCCCCAGTGTGCTGATTCCAAAACGCGATCACAATGAGGAATCCACGCTCTTCGTACTGTCGTTCTCGGGAGGGGGCACCCGGGCTGCAGCTTTTTCCTATGGCGTGCTGGAAGAACTCAGAAACACCGATGTCATTGTAGAGGGAGAGCGGCGCCGACTCATTGACGAGGTCGATCTCATCACCGGAGTGTCCGGTGGAAGCTTTACCGCCCTGTCCTATGCGCTGTATGGCGACCGGCTTTTTTCCGAGTATGAAGAGCGGTTCCTCAAGCGAAATGTCCAGCGGACGCTCATCTGGAAGTCGTTCAATCCGCTGAACTGGGTCAAATTGATGAGCGGCAATTATGGGCGATCGGAATTGGCCGCTGAATACTACGACAAGATCCTCTTTAACAACGCGACCTATGCTGACCTCATCAAAGGGGATGGGCCGGTGGCGATCGTTACCGGTACCGAGATGTCATTCGGGAGCCGCTTCGCCTTCTTCCAGAACGATTTCGACCTGATTTGCTCGAAACTCGATACCCTCAACCTTTCCCGAGCAGCCGCGACTTCATCCGCGGTCCCCGTCGTACTGTCTCCAGTCACCCTGAACAACTATTCAGGAAGCTGCAACTACCAGTATCCTCCCTGGGTTAACGAACTCCTCGAATACGGCGAACACGAGCGGCCCTCAGGTCGCGCCCTGGAGCGTTACAAGGATATGGCGGCATTCCGCGACAGTGAGGAGCGACCCTACCTGCACCTGGTAGACGGCGGTGTGTCAGACAATATTGGCGTGCGAGGCGTGCTGGATACCCTGGAAGAATTCTTTATCAGTCGCAAGTTCGCAGAAGAGCGCGGTTTCCCAAAGGTCAAGAAACTGGTCATCATCGTTGTCAATGCGCGCTCAAGCGAGAACAACAACTGGGGCAAGAAGGAATCACCCCCGGGCATGACGCAGCAACTATTGCAATCATCGGGGGTCCCTATCGAGCGCTATTCCTTTGAGACCGTTGAATTGATGAAGGATCGGGCTGCCGTCACCAAATGGCGCCGGGATTTGCTGGTTGCCAGGGCACAGCTTGGGGGTATGACTGAAGCTGAAGCCGAAGCGAGTATCCCCAAGGTTGACGTCCATGTTATGGAAGTGAGCTTCGCCCGAGTCAAGGATCCGCAGCAACGGGAACGCTTCCAGTCACTGCCTACCAGCTTCGCGCTGCCCGCCAAAGACGTCGATGGGTTGCGGGACATTGCCGGCGAATTAATGCGCCAGTCCCCGGAGTACGAGAAGCTCCTGCGCTCCTACGGCACCCAAGCCGATGGTACATAAACCGACCAACTCGCCAGCGTTTGACAAGGAGATAGCACCATGCCCATTCGACTGCTAACAGCCCTGCTTTTGCTTCTATCAATATCCTCCGGTTCCCTGGCCGACAATTTCCTTACCGACCCGGGAAAGTTGGCGCCCGACCAGCGTTTCAAAGGTGGAAAAGTCTACTTTGCCGATAATCTGATAGAAGTCATCCCCCGGTTCGACAGCATCATGGTGGATGAACCGGTGCTGTTTCTGGCCGATGATTCGCCCTACAAGGGCTTCAAGGCATCCGACCTGGCCGCCGTGGCACAGCTGTTCCGCGAGGGGTTTAGCAAAGGACTACAGGAACAGCCCGTTGCCTTCGGTAACTTCAAGATTGTCGATAAGCCCGGCCCCTCTGTGCTCTACCTGCGAACGGCGCTCAGGGGATTGTACATACGCAAAAACAAGCGAAACCTGCTGGAGTACACACCGGTGGGCGCCGTGGTCAAGGAGGTAGGTGACCTGACCAGCGAAGCCATCGACAAGTCCACCCTTGTCGAGCTATCAGTTGAAGCGGAAGTACAGGACAGCACCAATCAGGAGGTTCTCTTCGCCGGCATCCTGGAACGAGGCCACCGCAAGGCCAAGCACAGCAAAGAAGCGGCAGCCGGCTGGGACATGGCGAGCAAGGTCGCTGAAACGATGGGCCGCCGATTGGCGTGCCGACTCAACAACGGCCGCCTGGCGGCGGGTGAACGGGTAGATTGCATCGAAACCATTCCCGTGCCGTCCAATTGAGTTCGATTTGTGAGTTTAGCCGCAGGCCGTAGCTCGAAAAGAGATCCTGGCTTTTGGCAAAAACCATCCGTCATCGGGGCGTCATACTGACGCCCTGAGCAGTGTCACGCGCTCAGTATTGCAGCTCATCGGTCCCATGTCTGCGACCCTTAAAACCCGCCCTGGCGACCTGCAAGCTCACGGCTTGTCCGTTTGAGGGCTGTCAGTCGCGGCCTGCGGCAGCTGGGTGGCGAAATACGCTGCGATGTCGTCCAGATCTCCGTCGCTCAGCGACTCGAATAATGTCGGCGCCATCATGGGGTTGCTGCGCGCACCGCTGCGGTAAGCGCGCAGCGCCCCGGCAAGGTATACCGCATGCTGTCCGGCGAGCCTGGGGATCCCGGGGCTTGCACTGTTGCCGTCCACCCCGTGACAGGCGGCGCAGGCCTCGATTTTGCCCTTGCCGGCCGCCGCATCGCCGCCAGGCGCGACCCTGCTCCGGTGCGGTGCTTGCTGCGCGAAGTACGCTG
>JAHEGP010000046.1 GCA_024645065.1 Cellvibrionales bacterium
CCTTACTGTGTTGGTAAAAGCCCGGTGACTGTTGACGCAGCATCGGGCTTTGTTTGTTATCGCATAAGCAATAACGACTGCCAGCATTGTACCGCAGGTTTACAAGGTGCGCCATTACTGCGCCATTGGGGGGAGTGCTGAGGGGATAAAATGCGGCTAACTCATTGATTTTATTGGAGGCGCGGGTCGGAATCGAACCGGCGTACACGGAGTTGCAGTCCGCTGCATAACCACTCTGCCACCGCGCCTTGATTGCCAGGTACTGCCGACAAGGGCGCTATTCTATTGACTATACCGAGCCTGTCAAGGGAACCAGGGTTTTTACGCGCCCTTGAATTCGGCGCGCGCGGCCTGCAGGTAAATAAACATCGACCATATTGTCATTACCGCGGCGATGAAGAGCAAACCATAGCCAGTTGTTTCAACCCACGGCGGCAACAGCGGTCGGCACCCGAGCAACACGGTAATCGCGATAATCTGCATGGTGGTTTTGACCTTTCCTACCATCGATACGGCGACCGACGCGCGCTTGCCAAGCTCTGCCATCCACTCACGCAGCGCCGATATCACGATCTCGCGCCCGATAATGATCATAGCGGGAAGGGTAAACCAGACATTGCTGTGCTGCTCGATCAAGAGCGCCAGTGCGCACACGACGATCAGTTTGTCCGCGACCGGGTCGAGAAAGGCGCCAAACGGCGTGCTTTGGCCCAGCCGCCTAGCAAGATAACCGTCCAGCCAGTCGGTGATGCCAGCCACGGCGAAGATTACAGCAGCTACCAAATTGCCCCACTGCCAGGGCAGATAAAAAACCAGCACCATGACCGGTATCAGTATGATGCGAAAAACAGTAAGGGCATTGGGTATATTGGTCATCTCGGGTTCCGCTCCACAGCTTCAGCTATTATGCAGTGCATCATAAATAGTGCGAGCCATTTTAGTGCTAATTCCTGAAACTTTAAGTAAATCTTCCTGTCGAGCCTCAGCTATCGCCTGCAATCCGCCAAAGTAGCGCAACAGTTTTCTCCGCGTGGCGGGACCCACCCCGGGTATTTTATCAAGCCCTGATTCACGCCGTTGTTTATCACGTCTGCCGCGATGTCCGGTAATCGCAAAACGGTGGGCCTCATCCCGTATTTGCTGCAGTAGATGCAGTGCCGGATCTTGTGCAGGTATTGTCAGCTCAGTTTGCTGTTCGCCGATAAAAATCTTCTCCAGACCGGCCTTTCGGGTTGGCCCCTTGGCAATCCCGAGCAGTTCTACCCCGGTGACCCCCAGTTCTTCGAGCACCTCCTGCGCCCGGGTCATCTGGCCCTTGCCACCGTCAATGACCAGCAAGTCAGGAAGTTTGCCCTCGCCTTTCTGCAATCTCTGGTAGCGCCGCAAGAGTGCCTGGTTCATAGCGGCGTAATCATCGCCGGCAACGATTCCCTCGATATTGAATCGTCGGTAGTCGGCTTTAATGGGTCCCTCGAGGCCAAAAACCACGCAGGATGCCACTGTTTTTTCGCCGCTGCTGTGACTGATGTCGAAACATTCAAGGCGCTCGGGCACTTCCTCCAGATGCAAAACTTCAGCCAGAGCCTCAAAGCGATCACGGGTGTTCTTGCGGCTTGCCAGACGGGCCCGACAATTCTCCTCTGCGGTAGTTGCAGCCAGCTCAAGCCATCGTGAACGACCACCTCGCAGCCGATGCGAGATGCTGACCTTGCTGCCACTTCGCTCCCCAAGGGCGGCCACCAGAGTCGTTCTGTCAGCGGGTTCCAGGTTGACCAGAATCTCGCCGGGTATGGTGCCGGCCCCTGATGCCAGATATAACTGACCGATAAAGGCCGCCAGGATTTCCGCATCAGGCTCATCCAAATGGGCCTGAGGGTAGTGGCTTTTGCTGCCCAGAATACGCCCGTGCCTCACATACATCACCTGGACGCAAACAATTTTCCCCTCGCGGGCCAGGGCAAGAATATCCAGGTCGCCGGTTTCCCCCTCGATGTATTGAGTTGCCAGCACTCGCTGGAGAGAGCGGATCTGGTCGCGAACCGCGGCCGCCTGCTCAAAGTTCAGGGCCTGTGCCGCTTCCTCCATCTGCTCCCCTAGCTCGGTCAACAGGTCCTGACTCTTTCCTCCAAGCAACATACTGGTATGGCGCACTGCGTCCGCATAGTCCTGTTCGCTAACCAGGCCCACGCAGGGTCCGCTGCAACGGTCAATCTGGTACTGGAGACAGGGTCGGGTTCGGTTCTTGAACACCGTATCTTCGCACTGGCGCAAGCGAAACACTTTCTGCAGGAATGCCAGACTCTCACGCACGGCATGGCTGTTGGGGTAGGGCCCAAAGTATTGACCCTTGCTGCGCTTGGCTCCGCGATGAAAACCAATTCGCGGATATTCCTGCCCGGAAATAAATATGTAAGGGTAGGACTTGTCGTCACGCAGCAAAATGTTGTACGGAGGGCGATGCGCCTTTATCAGGTTCTGTTCCAATAACAGAGCCTCGGTTTCTGTTTGCGTTACCGTAACCTCAACCTGGTTTATGCGCGAAACCAGTGCCATGGTTTTATTGTTGAGGCCTTTGTTACGAAAATAACTGGCCACCCGCTTTTTGAGGTTTTTTGCCTTGCCAACATAAAGAACACTGCCCTCGGAATCCAGCATCTGGTAGATACCGGGCTTCTCTGTGAGGCCAGCAAGAAAGCGCTTGTTGTCAAAGCTTTGGGACCTTTCGGACATTGCGAATCCGGAGCAACGAAAATTGGGAGCGTAGCAAAGCCTGGATCTAATCGGAAGCCGTCCGATCTACTTCTATCAGGCCGTAGCTAGAGGCGAGCTGCGCCAGGGCAACATCATTTTCTATCTGCAACTTGTCAAAAATCCGGTATCGGTAAGTATTGATGGTTTTTGGCAGGACATGCATAACTTCGGCAATAGCACGAATTTTTTCTCCCGCGCTGATCATCAGGCAAACCTGGAGTTCACGTGCGCTCAGGCGGTCAAACGGCGACTGCTCGGGCTGCAATGATTGCAATGCCATACGCTGCGCGGTATCGCTGTCAAGATAGGTGCGACCCGCATGCACAGCGCGTATGGCTGCCACCAGTTCGTTGAAGCTGGAGTCTTTGGAGAGAAAACCGCCAGCCCCCGAACTTAAAAAATGACGACTCACCAGCAAATCCTTACTGCTGGTCAGGGCAACCACCCTGATATTTCCCGGCATTCTGGTTATCTTGCCAGTCGCCGCTATGCCGCCCATGCCCGGCATGCGCATATCCATCAGGACAACATCGACGTCCTGTGGATCACGACGACAAAAGTGACAGGCTTCCTCGCCATTGGCAGCCTCGCCGAGTACTGAAAAATTGGGAATGTCATTCAACAAACGCGCCAGCCCCTTGCGGACCAGAGCATGGTCATCAACCAAAAGCAGTTTTATCAAGGTCTTCCTTTCCTCGCTATCCAATTAATCCCGCCGCAAGCGCGTCGCGCTGGACAATGCTTCACCGGCCATGGGATTAGGGTGTAATCTTTACGTTTTCAGGTGCCAGCGCCGCGCTGGTCAATAGTGCGGAAGGTCAGGTTGATTCTTGGACCCTTGAGCCGCAGGCGGCGGGGTAAGCTGTGTTGCCAGAGACGCTGGGTACTATGCCCCATAACAAGCAGCGCGCCGGATGGCAGTGATATGTGGTACGGATCATAAAGGTTCTCCTTGTGCCGAAGGTAGAAGGGGCGTTCAGCGCCGAGACTGACTGAGGCTATGACCGGGCTGGCTCGCAGCTCCGGTTCGTCATCACTGTGCCAACCCATGTAGTCGTTTCCATCCCGGTAAAAATTTGCCAGTACCGAGTTGAAGGACAAGTCTAGCACTTGCAAAAGATGGTCGCGGATATCTGCCAATAGTGGATACCAGCCCTGTGCAATATGCACGGTACCGGAATAACGATAGCGAACGCCCGGGTTCCCGTAGAAGGCGGTGAGCCGCGGAACCACGACTCGCCTGCCATACATCTGCAGGGTTTCGCTGTTCCAGTCCAGTCGCTGCAATTGCTTGAACCAGGCCGCTGAATGCTGGGCAAAGCACCGGGGATAGAGTTTGCTATCTGCGTTGGTCAGACACTCACAGGGGTCAAGCCGCGCTGCAAAATCCATCACTGCTCACCAACACCGGCTCGCGCTGCAGGACTACGCCAAACAGCGATTCCACCTTCGCGACGACGGAGTCGGCATAGGCCAGCACGTCTGAGGCGCTGGCGCCGGACTGGTTCACCAACACCAGGGCCTGGCGGGGGTGCATGCAGACGCCATTGCTGGACTTGCCCTTGAAGCCCGCCTGTTCTATCAGCCAACCCGCCGCCAACTTCACGTCAGCGCCCTGGGGATAGGCTACAAGGCCCGGGTATTGCTGCCGCAACAGCTCGTAGTGAAGTTGGCTAACGACCGGATTCTTGAAAAAGCTGCCAACGTTGGCCTCGAGGCGGGGATCCGGGAGTTTTTGCCGGCGTATGTGCACGACCGCATCGTAAACCTGGGTGGCGCTGGCCTGGCCAATACCGCGGCGCTCCAGTTCTTCCCGCAGTGCGCCGTAGGTATCATTGACCTGCATCCTGCGACTCAACCGAAGGCGCACTCTGGTGATCATGAAACGCTGGGGATGCTGGCGAAAGATGCTGTGTCGATAGCGGAATTCACAGTCAGCACGCGGCATGTCCAGCCAGCGCAGGGTATGCATATCAAAAACCCTCACACTGTGGACAAAGCGCTCGATCTCCACCCCGTAGGCACCAATATTTTGCACCGGCGCTGCTCCCACCGTACCCGGAATCAGGGCAAGGTTTTCCAGGCCATACCAGCCTGCGGCAAGTAACTCGGTAACCAGTTGGTGCCAGTCGTTACCTGCCGCGACATCGACGATGTCCGGCTCTGCACTGCGTACCACATAGCCGGTCATGGTAAGCTGCAATACCAGCGCATTGAGCCTGGCGGGCAACACCAGGTTGCTGCCCTCCCCCAGCACCAGGACAGGCAGCTTGTTTTCCCGCGCCCATGCAATCGCCCCGGCCAATTCGTCCTCATCAGCAGACGCGCAGAAATAGTCGGCAATACAGGGAAGTCCCAGGGTGTTCTTTGAGCCAAGATCGACGTCGTTGCGGATCTTGTTGCGGATCTTGCTGCGGTCATTCACGGGGCCGTGGAGCCTCACAGTGCATCCGGTCCGGGGATCATTGGCCGGCACCCAGCAGTTCACGAACAGCGGCCAGATCATGCTCCGTATCCACCCCGGCCGGCGGTACCAGTGCTGCCTCGGCGACATGGATCCTGACGCCATTTTCCATTGCACGCAATTGCTCGAGCTTTTCAGTCGCCTCGAGCCGGCCCATTGGCCAGTTGACAAAGCGGTGCAGAAAAGAGACCCGATAGGCGTAGATACCCAGATGTCGCGAAGCACCGGATGCCGGCAGTTGCAGAGCCTGCTGGTCGCGAGGAAAGGGAATGGATGCCCGGCTGAAATAGAGCGCGTAACCCGAGTTATCGGTCACCACCTTGACGCAGTTGGGGTCGGTAAACTGGGCCGGATTATCGATGGGAACAGATAAGGTTGCGATATCGGCTTGGGGGTGGCGCGCCAGGTTCGCCGCCACCTGGTCGATTATTGGCGCCGGAATCAACGGCTCATCACCCTGCACATTCACTACCAAAAGCCCGGGCTCCAGTTCAAGCTGCCGGACGGCTTCCTGAATCCGGTCGGTACCGGACTCATGCTCACTGGAGGTCATGCATATTTCACCACCAAAAGCCTGCACGGCGCTGGCCACCCGCTCATCGTCCGTCGCCACCACCACTCGTTCGGCAGAGCTCTGACACGCCCGCTCGTACACCCACTGGATCATCGGCTTGCCGGCGATATCCAGCAGGGGTTTGCCGGGCAACCGGGTGGAAGCGAAACGAGCCGGAATTACAACCAGAAAAGACACGCTGGGCCCTCCTTATCTAACGCATAACCGCCTGCAGGCGCTGCTCCAGCCAGGGCAGGAAGTCGTCCCCAAAAACAGCATTTACAGCCAGGCACCAATGCCGCTCGTCAGCTATTTCTGTACATTTCACAGCATCCTTCTCAGTCATGAGAATGATTTTCGCGTCATTAAAATCGATATCCTGCCGGGTGTAGGCAAAATGATCTGGAAACGCATGGGGAATGATATCAAAACCCAGTCCGGTCAGCGTATCGAAAAACCGGCCCGGGTTGCCTATCCCTGCCAGCGCATGTACCGGTGTCCGCTGGTCGAGGGTATCGATGGGCTCACTGCGGCCGGAGGTCAACTGGAACAGGTGGGAGGGCTCAAGCCTGAAGCCGTAGGCATTCGATACGCCTGCCAATTCGCCGCCACCGTTCAGCACTACCGCATCCACCGTTGCAAGCCGCTCAGGGGCCTCGCGCAGTGGCCCGGCCGGCAGGTAGTGACCGTTGCCGAAGCCGCGCTCACCGTCGACCACTGTCAACTCGATATCGCGGTAGAGAGCATAATGTTGCATGCCATCGTCACTGACAATCACATCGCAATTGCTGATCTGGAGCAAGTGACGCACGGCTCGGGGTCTATCCGGGTCGATAACCACCGGGCAACCGGTGCGGCGATACAGCAGCAAGGGTTCGTCACCGCAGGCGGCAGCCGGCGTATCGGATTGCAGCAGCAGTGGTACAGAGGCGGGCTTGCCACCATAACCCCGCGCAACCACGCCGGGTTGATAGCCGAGGCCCTGCAAAAACTCCACCACCGCGATGACCACCGGAGTTTTTCCCGTGCCGCCGACGCTGATGTTACCGACAACGATAATCGGCACAGGGGGCTTCCAGATCGTATTAGTGGCAAGCTGATCGAGATATGCCCTGCGCCTGCGCCGGGCGACCGCACCGAACACCCACGATACGGGCAACAGCAGGCTGGTCAACAGATTGTGGCCGTACCAGATTCGCTCTATTACCGCCATCGCTTGTCACCTGCCCGGCTGTTTCAGGCCGCTATATCCACGGCTGCTATAAATCGAGTTCGTCGTCTGGTTCCGCTTTGAAGTTACGCGCATGCAGGGCAGCATAATGCTGGCCCAGGGCCAACAATTCACCGTGATTACCACGTTCGACGATCCGCCCTCCCTCCATTACCAGGATCAGGTCGGCACTCTCGATGGTGGACAGACGATGGGCAATCACCAGATTGGTGCGGTCCTCCATCACCGACTGCAAGGCTTCCTGGATATAAAATTCCGCCTTGTTATCCAGCGCCGATGTGGCTTCATCCAGGATCAACACCGGAGCATCCTTGAGAATTGCGCGGGCGATAGCGAGTCGCTGGCGCTGTCCGCCGGAAAGCATAACGCCGTCTTCGCCGACCACTGTCTCCATCCCCCGGGGCAGTGCCGTGATGTACTCAATGGCATTTGCCGCTATTGCGGCTCTCTCCACCGCTTCACTGCTGGCGCCGGCAAGCCCGCCATAGGCTATGTTGTTAAACACCGTATCGTTAAATAACGTGACCTGCTGGGTGACGATCGCGATCTGCTCACGCAAATCTGACAGTCGGTAGTCTTTGATATCCACATCATCCAGCAATATTTCACCAGCTCCATACTCATAAAAACGAGCAATCAAACTCACAAGCGTTGATTTTCCGCTTCCGGACAACCCCACCAGAGCGACGGTCTCACCGGGCATGGCAGTAAAGGAAATGTTACTGAGTACGTTTTGGGTGGAGCCTTCATAGGCAAAGCTGACATCTCGAAATTCAATTTTACCCCTGGCGCGTTGGGTGGTGTAGTGGCCATGATCTGGCTCATCTGGCGAGTCAATGAATTCATAAAGGTCCTCGCAGGCAGCGAGCCCCTTTTGGACGATTCCCAAAACTTCACTCAATTGCCGGATCGGCTTGGCGAGCATACCCGCAGCACTGACGTAGGCCACAAACTCTCCCGCGGTCGAGCCGGTATTCCGATCTAGAGCCACCCAAACCAGGACCGCCATAGCGGTCCATACCAGCATTTGGATTATGGGACTGCTGATGGCGCTGTAGAAAGCCATTTTCAAATTCTGGCGCAGGTTGTAATGACTCGATACTTCAAACCGGGTCGATTCATAGTCCCTGCCGCCAAACAAGCGGACTTCCTTGTAGCCACCGATGGCCTCATTGGCGACCTGGGTAACATCACCCACCGAGTCCTGGATCTTGCGGCTGATTCGCCTGAATTGCTTGCCAACCCAGTTAACCAGCAAACCGATCACCGGCAGGACCACCATAAAGATCAGCGTCATTTCCCATTGCTTGTAAAACAGGTAAGCAAGCAATCCGATCGCATAAGTCCCTTCCCGAATAATGATTTTGATGGCATCGGTGGCAGCGCCGGTGACCTGGCTAACATGATAGGTAACCTTGGCAAGCAGGTTACCGGTAGAGCTTTTATCGTAATAGCTGGAGGGAACTATGAGCATCTTGTCGAACACCTGACAGCGCAACTTGTGCACTATGGTGTTGGAGACTACAGACATGTAATAGTTGCCCAGGAAGTACCCGAAGCCGCGCATAATGGCAAGCATCAGCACCGAAACGGCGATCATCGCGTGCAGTGCCTTGGTGCTGGCATCTCCGCTACCAAAGTATCGCAGCATAAAACCGGACACGATGCCGGCGTCGACCCGCTCCTCCCCCGACAGGGTATCGATCACGAATTGGCTCCAGTCGGCCACCAGCACCTGCGACGCTGAATACAGCAGGTAGCCGCAAATGCTCACTATGAATAGCGGCCACAGGTCGTCGAGATTACTTAACAAACGGCGGTATATGCGCCAGTCACTCTGCCTGGACTGCTTGCTCATAGATTCACCCTGGTTCCGGGGTTGTCATTGCTGCGCTGGCTGTTGAGTTGTAATACTCAGATGGAGAAAGCGAAGTTGGCCGGCGACATCCATCGCGGTGACCACCGCCTGGTGAGGCGTGAGTGCATCGGCTGTAATTACCAGTGGCAGTGAGCTGTCGCCACCAGAGAGTTCTACCAGCGCGGCTTTTAACACCTCGGGCTTATTATTCACCAGCGCCTTGCCATTTACCGCATACCTGCCATCAGCGCCAATGGTTATTTCCAACTGTTCGGTTTGCAGTTCCTGGGCGACACCCTGCGCCTCGGGAAGGTCAACAGTCAGCCGGGTTTCCTTGGTAAATGTGGTGGTCACCATAAAAAATATCAGCAACAGAAAAACCACATCGATCAGCGGCGTAAGGTTAATCTCCAGCTGAGCCTTGGTCTGGCGCTTGAACTTCACGACGCCTGTTTCTCTTTGTAATCGACTTTTCGCTCACCGTGCAGGGCATCTACCAGCTTGATTGTTTCCTGCTCCATGCTCACAACAATACTATCTATTCGGCGATTAAAATAGCGGAACATAATCATCGAGGGAATGGCGACGCACAGGCCCGCGGCTGTTGTGATCAATGCCTCGGATATTCCGCCGGCCAGGACGTTGGCATTGCCGGCCCCCTGCACCATTATTTCGGAAAACACCTTGATCATGCCAATCACCGTTCCCAACAAGCCCAGCAGGGGCGAGATGATCGCAATAGTACCGAGGGTATCGATATAACGCTCGAGATCATGAACTACATGACCCGCCGCTTCCTCGATACTTTCTTTCATTACATCACGGCCATGGCGTGAGTTGCTCAAGCCGGTAGCCAGAATGCGCCCGAGAGGCGACGATTGGCGCAACTGCTTCATCCGGGCGGAGTCGAGCTGATTATTCTTTATCCAGCCCCAAACCTGGGCAAGCAGGTTTTCGGGGGCGACCCGCGCCGGGTTCAGAGTCCAGTATCGCTCTACGCAAATTGCCATGGCGACCACAGAGCACAGCATGATGGGCACCATCAGCCAGCCACCGGCCTTCAAAAATTCGAACACTCGACCTCCTTTGCCCACGCAAAAACGCGGGAACTTTACCACATAAACGCAGCCTCCACAGCATTTCGCGGGGCCGACTGACAAGCTTGCGAGGATAGTCCTGTGTGCAGCGCAGCGACTAGCAGCCAACTGCGCTGGGAGGCTCCCGCCAAATTACAAGGATAGTTCTGCCAGTAGCGGGTGTAAAACCAGCGAAACGGCCTGTAACCACCTTGCCCATCGAAGTGCAATGCCCCGGCCTCGGCAGTTGTCACGACCACTCCCCCGAGTTCTCTATAGCGGTCGCTGACAGCCCTGGCGGGGTGACCAAAGCGATTGCGATAACCGACCGTCGCCACGGCCGTTGCCGGACGGGCAAACCAGGCAAAAGCATGTGAGGATGAGCTCAGGCTGCCGTGATGAGGAACCAGCAACACATCGCTGTGAAGTTCGGTCCCATGCCTGGCCACCAGGTCGCGTTCGACCGAACGCTCGATATCCCCGGTCAGCAATACCCGCATTGAAGGGCTCTCAATGGCAATGACACAGGATTGGTTATTACTGTTTTTGGGCAGTGGCGTGCCGGGGTGGAGAACCCTGAAGATCACTCCGTCCCACCGCCACTGCATCCCGGCTCGACAAAATATATCCGGCACACCGGTGCTGGTTAATTCGCCAGGGGCCATCACCTGCTGAATCCGGACCCCAGCCATGACACTGGCGACACCGCCACTGTGGTCACTGTCGCCATGACTGACGACCAATCGATCGATTTGGCTAATTCCGAGACGACGCAGAAAAGGCAAGACGACGCTGCGGCCGGAATCATATCCTCCGTGGTAAGCTGGCCCGGCGTCATATAGCAACACATGGCCCGGTGTTTGCACAACAATTGAAGTTCCCTGCCCGACATCCAACGCATAAATATCAAGTTCCTTGCTGGCTCTTGTGACGGGCATCAACAGGGGCAACAGCAGCACCGGCCACGCCATGCGACCGGGCAAGCCTCGTGGCAACAGGTACAACCACACACCAAGCAAAGCCAGCAATATCCCCGGCGCCGTCGCAAATAAATTGCCGAGAGACCAGGACTCGCTAATCGCCGAAACGCAGGAAAGTAACTGCCAGTAGGCTTTCACCAGCGCTGCGCAGCCTGCCAACAGCCCCAGTCCAAGCGGCTGGCACAACGGCAAAGCCAGCAATGCTGCAAGGAGCAGCGGCACTATGACAAACCCGACCATTGGAATGGCAACCAGGTTGACCAGTGGCGCAACCAGGCTGGATTGACCCAGTAGCAGGGCCATCAATGGACAAAGGGCTACCAGCAAACGCAACTGCAGGCCGAATCCCAGATTCCACCGCGACATCCCCTGGTTCTCGTAGCGGCGACCGGAGGGAGCCAGCAATACCGCCACGGCACAGAAGGACAACCAGAATCCCGCATCGATAACCCCAAGGGGATCTCGCAGCAACACCACCAACAGTGCCAGGGCGAGCACATGAAACGCGGCAGTCTCACGGTTCAATAGCCGTGCCGAGAAATAAGCCACCAACATCAGCATGGCGCGCTGTGTTGGCACGGAAAAGCCCGCCAGCCCTGCATAGATAGCAGCCAGCAACAGGGCGCCGCAGTTCGCAAAATGCCTCGCCGCGCCAGATTGGACCCGGCTGGGTCGCAAGCTCCCAAGCAGGTAAAACAGCCCGAAACCCGCCGTGGCGCAGAGACCGATATGCAAACCGGATATCACCATCAGGTGAGCTGTTCCGGTGCTGGCCAACACCCGCCTCTGTTGCTGGCTCAACTGACTCTTTTCGCCTATCGCAAGAGCTTGTATCAAAGCGGAGGTGGGGTCGTCCCGGAAATGAGACTGCAGTTTGCGCTGATACCATTGACGAACCGCGCCCAACCAAAAATGACCACCGCCCAAACACTGGTTGCGGGAGCTGTGGAGTACCCGACCGGTACCGCCAACACCGCGCGCCAAAACCCACACTCGATAATCAAAAGTCCCGGGATTGGAAAGGCTGCGGGGTCTTTGCAACTCGACCTCGAGTTGCCAGCGCTGGTTCGCAGCCATCTCCGGCGCCCCACTCCAGGATAAGCTCAGGGCCAGGGGCCGGTTAAAGACCAATGTCCTGCCGCCATCGGTGACCTGGTCGATCAGCATTTCGAATCGAAGGCGCTCGCTACCGTCAGGGTTGACCGCGCGCTGCGGCAAATTGCGAACCACACCCTCTATTTGCAGGGGACGAAGCTCCCATGCCGCCGGGATTTCGACTGCCAGCACTTGCTGCCCGCTATAGATATGCCACAGCAGACCAAGCAGGTACCACCCGGGCAGGATCAGTAGACGAAAGCGCAACAGCGCAAGGGCGAACAAAAAGATCGCAACAAGGTAATTCTCAGCCGGCAGGGCTGGCAAAAAAATGGCAGAAAAAACGCCCGCCGCGAACAGCACTATCCTTATGCTGGCTTGTTCCATAGAATCCATTCATAATTGGCCCCCATCCATGGGGGCTTGCCATCGGTGAAAAGCAAAGCGCGCCGACTGTAAACTGACCAGCGCCCGGCTCCGGCCGTTGTTATATTGTAATTACAAAAGCGCGGTGAAACTCTACACTGATCCCTCCAAACTCGGCACTTTGGCAATTAAAAAGACATTGTCTTTTTGTTTTTGGGTAAAACCGGGTCGATCATGCCTCGCAAATTTTTCCAGCGTTTACTACCGCCAAGAGAAAGTCTGCAAAGTAGTCGCCACCTGAAAATTCTGGGTGAACTCCTGCATGACAATAATTTGTGGCACCTGAATCGCCATTCTGCCTCGCTGGCTGTTTTTATCGGGCTGTTCTGCGCTTTCATGCCCATTCCCATGCAAATGTTGCTGGCGGCTGTCCTGGCCATTTTCCTGCACGCCAATTTGCCTATTTCCGTAGTGCTGGTGTGGATTTCCAACCCTTTTACCATGCCACCGCTGTTTTATGGCGCCTACAGGCTCGGCGCTACGGTGATGGGCTTACCCGCAAAAAAAATCCACCTGCCGGTGGATTTACATTCCTTTGTCACCGAAATTGCCATGGTCTGGCAGCCCCTGCTTCTTGGCAGCCTGATTTGCGGGATATTCTTTGGCGCCGTGGGTTATGCCACGGTACAGATAGTCTGGAGAGTCGCGATTACACGCCAATGGCAGAAGCGCAATCAAGTGCGCAAACAGCGCTAGGGTTCACTTGTCGTAACGCAGAACTTCGGCTGGCAACAAGCGACTCGCGCGCCATGCTGGATAGAGGGTTGCCAATAAAGTCAGCACCAATGCCGTACCACATACCAGGGCTATATCCCCGGCACGAATATCCGCCGGCAAATAGGTGACCGGGTAGACTTCGGATTTCAGAAACTGGTAGTCCAGCAGCCGCTCAAGTCCCCGGACAAGGCTTGTTATATTATTGGCCAGCAGTAATCCGATCAGTGCACCGACAGAAGTACCCACCAGGCCAATAACCAGGCCCTGATAGACAAACAGTTTCATGATGTCGGGCTGGGCGAGGCCCATAGTCTGGAGAATAGCTATGTCCCCTTGTTTATCCCTGACCACCATGATCATCGCGGTAACCACGTTAAAGGCGGCCACGGCAATAATGATGAAAACCAATAGCGACACCAACTTTTTCGAGAGTTGGATAGCCTCGAACAAATTGCCATGACTGCGCATCCAGTCCTGCACGTAATAGCGGGGAGGCAACTCCGCTAACACTTTACCAGCAATCCGGTTAGCCGCCATCAGATCGTTGACCTTGAGTTGCACACCGTGCACCGAGGCGCCCAACTGCCCCAGTCGCTGGGCAAATCCCAGCGGAATGTAGGTCATAAAATTATCGATCTCGGTATTCGACTCGTAGATACCGGCAACCTCGGCCCGCTGTATCATGGGCGCGAGCCTGCCGTCGCTGGAGCCGCTGCGGGGCAATACGACGGCAATGCTCTGCCCTACCGACACGCCCAGCTGGTCCGCCAGCAATCGACTCAATACCACGGCACCAGCGTCGATTGCCAGGGCCTGAAGGCTGCCCTCGATCATGGTTTCCTGGACGATCGACATGGCGGCTTCACGCTCGGGAATGACACCTTGTAACATGACCGCGTGAGCCCGGTTGCCAGCCATCAACATTGCCTGCAATTGAACGTAGGGAGCCGCCCCGAGCACCCCGTCGGCATTTTCAGCCAGCTCGACAACCCCGGGCCAATCCTCGATTCCCCCTGGCGCCATAATGCTGGCATGGGGCACCATCGCGAGAATTCGCTGGCGCATTTCCCGGTCGAATCCGTTCATCACAGAGAGCACCAGAATCAGTAAAGCCACACCCAGCGCAAGACCCACCGCAGAAACCCGGGATAAAAACGCAACGAGGGGGGAACCCTGTCGCGCGGTGCCATAACGCAACCCCAGGAAGACCGACAAGGGATAAAACAACTTCAGGCGTCCTTCACTACGGGTTGCAAATATCCACCGGTCAATTCCAGCACCCGGTCTACGTCAGTACGCAACTCGAAATCATGGGTCACGATCACCAGGGAAATGCCGAGACGGCTATTGAGATCCCATAACAAGTGCTGAACGTTTTCAGCGGTCTCCCGGTCCAGGTTCCCGGTAGGCTCATCGAGCAGGACGCAGGCGGGCTCGGTGACCAGCGCCCGGGCTATTGCAACCCGCTGGCGTTCACCCCCGGATAGTTCGGAGGGCTTATGCCCTACCCTTGCTGCGAGGCCGACCTGCTCCAGTATTGCAAAAGCACGGTCACGCACCAGACTGATTGACTCACCCCGAATCAATAGCGGCATGGCGACATTTTCCAAAGCCGAAAACTCGCCCAGAAGATGGTGAAACTGGTAAACGAAGCCCAGCGCGCGATTTCGCAGGCGCGCCCGTGCACTATTGTCGAGCCGGCTCATTGCTTCACCAGCCACCATAACCTCGCCGGAACTGGGCTGGTCAAGCCCGCCGAGTATGTTGAGCAAGGTAGACTTTCCCGACCCGGACCGCCCGACAATAGCAATCCGCTCACCCCGAACCACCTGAAGATCTATCGAACTTAGTACCGGGACTTTCTGAGGCCCCTGATCATAGACCTTGGCGACATCATGGCAGGCCAGTGCAAGCTCATCCGCTCCGCAAACGGCATCTCTATTCATAGCGCAATACCTCGGCGGGCTGTATCTGGCTGGCGCGCCATGCCGGATAGATCGTTGCCAGCAGGGTCAGTGCCAGAGAACCGACCACCGTCCACAGAACATCAGCGAACTCCAGCTGCGACGGCAGTGCCGTTATGAAATATACGGAGGGGTCGAATACCTGGAAGCGGAGCAATTGTTCGAGTCCAGCCACCAGCGGACCAATGCCCAGGGCAAGAGGTACACCGACCACCACGCCAAAGGTGACCCCCAGAAAACCGATAGCGAGCCCCTGTACCAGGAACAAGCCCAGCACCTGGCCGGCACTGGCGCCCATAGTACGCAGTACTGCTATATCAGCGCGTTTGTCCATCACCATCATGGTGAGGATCGATACGATATTGAACGCCGCCACCGCGACAATGATGAACAGCATCAGGCCGATCATTATCTTTTCCATCTTCACGGCCTGGAACAAACTACCCTGCAGGCTGCTCCAGTCACTGAGCTTGTAGTCACCAGGCAACTGCTGCTGCAAGTTGGCAAGAATAGTCCCGGCCTTGTAAATATCGTCAAACTGCAATTGCAGGCCCTGTACACCGTCACCCATAGCAAACAATCGCTGGCCGTCGCCCAGATGGATAAAAGCCTCACTGGCATCGAGCTCGGCGCCAACTTCAAAAATGCCCACCACGGTAAATCCCCGCATCCGGGGAAATATGCCCACCGGAGTCACATTCACCCGGGGCAATACCACGGTGACGCTATCCCCTATCGTCACCCGCAGCCGCCGCGCCAGAATAGATCCGATGACGATATTGAACTTGCCGGGCTCCA
>JAHEGP010000240.1 GCA_024645065.1 Cellvibrionales bacterium
GGAGCTGCTGGTAGAGCAGATGGTCGCCAACTTCCAGCTCGCCTTTCGCGACTGGGCCTACCGAATCATCTCCCTGGAAGAACTCAGGAAAGCATCACTCAAGGGTTTTTACATTGCGCTGGCCGCAGACGCGACCAGGTCATTCCACGGCAGGATCGCCAGGGAATTGCAGACACTGTAGAGTCTCCCGCCAGCGACAACGAGGAGCCGATCTACAGTTGCAGCACCTTCACCCCAGGCAGCTGGGCTGTCCTAGCTTTTTTGAATTGCAGTAGCGTCCAGCTGGGTAACCAGGTTATTGAATGCGTCAAGGAACGCGGCAGTGACGATTTTACCGATATCGGTGCTTTCATAGCCACCACCAATCCCGGCGACGCCGCCACCGACGCCGAATCCGCCAAAGCTCATATCATTTTTGCTGGCGCTGCCGGTTGCTATCGCCTCCTGCACGCCGGAACGCACGTTCGTCACATCGAGCATGGCCTGCGCTTCCAGTGACTTGACCCCGAGTGCCCCTGCAATGGCGCCTATGGAGCCTGGCAGCAATCCTCCCAGACCGCCGAAGGAGCCGCCGGCATCGCTGTCACGGTTCACAATCGTTGGTGTAACCAGGTAATCTGCGGCCACCATCTGGCCGCCACCCATATTGCTGCCCTTTTGAAGTTCGCCCCCACTGGCAAGCGCCCGTTCCCGCTCCAACGCCTTGGAGGCTGCCCCTCGATTTACCACCTGAAAACAGCCGCTTTGAGCCATCATCAGCTTCACCAAAGGCACGGGGCTTTGCAGGCCATACTGACTGAATATCGCCATGTAGTGCGTATCCGGCTCGACCAACGCCGCCGTTCCGATCGGTCGAGAGCATTTTACCAGCTCGGTCGCCGCCTTCTGGTTACCCGCCGCGCCCGCGGAGCCGGACACCATCGAGCCACCCTCGCCAAGGGTGGTGTTGGTATTTGCACATGCCGATACCAAGATCAGAATGAGGCTTATCAGGCCGCACCTAATTGTCATAAAGCTGGATATAGATTTCATCTTGGATTTCCCCCGCTGATCGGCGAACAATTGCCGTCTTGTCTCAAACGCCGTCTTGTCTCAAACGCCGTCTTGTCTCAAACGCCGACTTTCCCGGCTTACTGTCTGCTGGTATTGAATCTGACAGATACAAACCAACCCCTCTCTGCTCAGCGCATTAAAAGGTGTCTGTGCAACAGCAAATGACCCATGCAATGCATTCACCCACTTTATTTATGTATAGTCCCGGTCCGCTTGAGCGTCAACATCAGCTCGCCTGAACTGGCCTCATGTCGCCGCTAACATTATTAATGAGTCAGGCCGCCAAAATTAATATGCCGGTGGCAACGTCAATTCTCTGCTAAATTTCATTAAACGGCTGGCTTCACCATGAGCCCACCCCAACGGCAACTGCCAGAGGCACGATCGATGAAAAATCTCGACATGATGGCACTGGATGACAGCTACCATCTCGCACACCCGGAAGAGTTTGACGAAATTGAAATGCGATCACCGGCGTTGGCGCTGTTGACTGATTTCAGGCGGCACCATCCCGCCGAGCTCGACGGCGATACGCCTGGCACCCAGGCCGAGTTCCTGATGCGCAAGTCCCATGTCAAATTGCTGCTGGTAGTCGACAAGGAGGAGGAGCTGATCGGCATCGTCAGTCACGGCGACCTGGACGACCAGAAATTCATCCTGCAGCAGGACAAGGGTTTTCAGCGCGAAGACATTCTGGTGAAACACCTGATGCAGTCGAGGGCGTTGATCAAAGGATTGAACTATCGCCAGCTGCAGAACGCCTCTGTCGAGGATGTGGTACATGCCCTGCAACAGAATCACCAGCAGTATTGCCTGGTACTGGATCCCGACGAAAAACACATCTGCGGGGTCATTTCGGCAATGGATATCGCCAGTCGACTGCACATCCCACTGACCATAGAGGGAGCGCCCACCTTCGGCGACATCTTCAAGGCGGTAAAGCCCTGACCACAGTAATACAGTGCCATCCGGCTCAGGCTGAACGGCTGGCCGCAAGCCGGGTCAGGACAACCATGGACAGCATTGCCGAGCCCACCAGCACAACGGCAAAACCGAATGATTCGGCCAGCGCACCTACCACAATGGCACCGATAGCGGGTGCGCCCATGGCCAGTACCGTCCACAGGCTCAGCACCCTGCCCCGGTAGGCCTCATCGACCTTGAGCTGGGCGAGGGCCTGGCAGCTGGTACCCACCACCGTGGTGAGCAGGCTTACGACCAGGACCAACAGGCAGAACGCAACCAGCCCGTCCAGCCAGTGCACGGACAACAGGGAACCGGCACAAACCAGCAGAGACCAGGCGATCAGCTTGAGTAAATGCCCCTCGTCACTGCCCTGTCGGCTGATGATCAGACCGCCGATGATAGAGCCGATACCACCGGTCGCGCTCAAGGTCGCCAGGGTCTCCGCGGTGCCGTCGAGCAACTGGCCCGAAAAAGCCGGGAGCAGCTCGAGCAGGGTTCGGCCGAGCAGTGCATTGATCAGGGTAAGTCCCAGCACCCGCCTTATCAGCGGGTGGGATGCCGCGTAGAACAGGCCCGCACGGAGTTCGACGAGAAAGGAGCCGGGCTCCGGTCTTGCCGTAACCGTGATGCCGCGAATACTGAGCAGGAAAGGCAGGGCGCAAAGGAACAACAAGGTTGCCGCGAACAGTGCCATCGACAAGGAGTACCCGGCTATCAGCCAGGCACCCAGGGCGGGCCCCGCTATTCTCGAGGTATTGAATATCATGGCCGAGAAGCCTATTGCGCTGGGCAGTGCCTGGCGGATGACCAGGCGCGGCACCAGGGCCAGACGAATCGGTGTGTGGGCCGAGGTGGCAGCTCCCAGCAGAGCCGCGAGGGCGACCAGGGTGGGTAGCGTGAAGGCCCCCGCAAGATTGGCCAGGGCGGCCAGCGCGGCAACGAGTCCGTGACCGGCCACGGTGACCAGCAGCCCATTGCGCGGGTTGATGCGATCCGAAACGATACCGAACAGGGGGGACAACAGAATAGCCGGCAACAGCATCACGCCGGCCACCACCCCGACCCAGAACGCCGAGTGCGTCTGTTCCCAGGCACTGAAGCCGAACAGGAAGCGAACCAGCCAGCTGCCGAGGGTCGAAAAGCAGCTGGCCGGGAAAAACCGGCGAAACAACGGCTCGGCCAGGGCCGAGCGATGGGCCAGCGAATGACCTGGTTCAGCTGAAGTCAAACACCAACCCGGGAATCTACCAGAGCGGCTACCACCGGTTACACCTCGTACTGGGTAGAAGCGACGCCACCTCCGCGACCGGTCCAATCAGTATGAAAGTAGGCACCCCGGGGCTGGTCGGTTCGCTCGTAGGTATGCGCGCCAAAGTAGTCACGCTGGGCCTGGATCAGGTTGGCGGGCAGCCTGGTGCAGCGATAACTGTCGTAAAAAGCCAGGCCGGCGGCCAGGCAGGGCACGGGCACACCGGCGCGCACCGCGGTCACTATCGTATTGCGCCAGGCAACCTGCGCCTCTGCCATGGCCCGCCTGAAGAAATCGTCCAGCAGAATATTGGCCAGGGATTTATTGTTCGCGTAGGCAGCAGCGATGTCCTCGAGAAAAACGGAACGGATAATGCAACCGCCCCGCCACAGCAGTGCGATCGCCCGATAGTCGAGTTGCCAGTTGTTGGCCCGGGACGCCTCTCCGAGCAGCATGAAACCCTGCGCGTAGGACACGATCTTGGCCGCGTAAAGGGCCTGTTCGAGCTGATCGACCAGCAGCTGTTTGTCGCTCACGGCGGGAGCCTCCGGACCGCTTAGCGCCCCTGCCGCCTTGAGCCTTTGCTCCCTGAGTGCGGAGATGCAGCGACTGAACACCGACTCGGTTATGAGAGTCAGCGGCATCCCCTGCTCCAGGGCGCTCACCCCGGCCCACTTTCCGGTACCTTTCTGTCCCGCCGCGTCGAGAATGTTAGCCAGTAAATAGCTGCCGTCGTCATCGACAAAACCGAGAATATCCCCGGTGATCTCGATCAGGTAGCTGTTTAGAACCCCGCGATTCCAGCGGGAAAATACCTGGTGCATCTCGGGATAGCTGAACCCGGCGGACAGCAGAAGGTGGTAGGCCTCGGCTATCAGCTGCATGTCACCGTACTCGATCCCGTTGTGAACCATTTTCACGTAGTGCCCGGCACCACCATTACCCACCCAGTCACAACAGGGTTCGCCGTCGCCCACTTTCGCCGCAATCGCCTGCAATATCGGTTTTACCGCCGGCCACGCTGCGGCATTGCCACCGGGCATTATGGAGGGACCATGACGCGCCCCCTCCTCTCCCCCCGACACCCCGGTGCCGACAAACAGGATGCCGTGGGCTGACAGCTCTGCGACCCTGCGTTCAGTGTCCGAATAGAGCGAATTGCCGCCATCGATGATGATGTCGCCCGGCTCCAGGTGAGGCAGCAGGCTTGCAATATAATGATCCACCACCTCCCCCGCCTTGACCATCAGCATGACCCTTCGCGGCGTGTTGAGGGCGGCGACCAGGTCCTCGATCGAATGCACGCCTATGACCGCGCTGTCCCTGGCCGCGGAGTTGAGGAACT
>JAHEGP010000241.1 GCA_024645065.1 Cellvibrionales bacterium
TCTATCAGGAATGAGCCTCCCAGAAGCAGGGAAATATTGTTGCCAAAAGATGTGGCGATGGGAATCAGGCTATTGCGCAGAGCGTGATTGCGCACGGCTCCGGCAAAACTCTCACCTTTGGCGATCGCAGTGCGCACATAATCGGCAGACAGATTATCCATCAGCGTATTTTTCATCATGAAGGTGGTGACCGCGAAACTGCCTGCGGTGTAGGCGGCCAGTGGCAACACGGCATGCCACAGCAGGTCGCCTACCTTTTCCCATGCCGTAAAATCATCGAAGTCGTCACTAACAAAGCCACCGAGCGGAAACCAGTCCAGCCAGGAAGCAAAGACCACGATAAGTGCAATGCCGATGACATAGCTCGGCACGGCATAACCAAAGAACACCACACCTGAGCTGATATGATCAAAACGCGAGCCATGACGTGTCGCCTTGGCTATGCCAAGGGGAATGCAGACGGCATAGGTGATAATCAGCGTCGCTATGCCATAAAAGCTCGAGATCGGAAACCGTTCGGCAATGATGTCCCAAACCGGATCCTGATAGCGGGTAGATGTGCCCAGATCGAGTCTTACTACCTTGCCCAGCCAGGTGAAGTAGGCCGGCAGGGTAGCCTGGTCGAATCCGTAATAGGCCTGCAATTCTGCCAGCTGCTCATCGGACAGGGTACTGCCGCTGCGGGTGTCTGTCCGGGCGCTGGCGACGTCGCCACCGGCAAGCATCGCATCCGTCATCATTCTTTCGATTGGACCACCAGGCACAATCCGGGTAATCGCAAAGACCAGCAACGTAATTCCGATAAACGTTGGAATAACCAACAACAATCGGCGAATAAAATATGCAGTCATAATGGCCTGGCTGGTTGTGGAATCAATTGTCGCAAATTACCGCAGCACGCTGGGGTAACAATCAACGCCGCAGTCTCCGATGGTAGTCGGGGCCAATGGCAAGCAGGTCCAGGGAAGCATCAGGGGCGTTGCAAGAGCTGGCGGCCATGGGTTACAGGGAAAGCGCGGTTTAACTATGGTGCAGTGCCAGCCACCATCGTCACCGGCCGTTACTTCGAGCCCCAACTCCCGGCTCCCATGAGCGTCAGGCACTCATTATGGATCAATTGCTACGACCATCGTTGTTGGCTAATTCCGGGGGCGGAATGTTATCACAGTAAACCCTGGTTTACCTTGGTCACATCAATATAAAGTGTCAGGCTTTGCCCCGGCCGGAGATACTCCGGTCGATCCAGCGGGTTCCATTTGAGAATGTCGTTGAGCTTGACATTGAAGCGCGATGCTATTCGCGCCAGTGAGTCTCCGCTGCGCACTGTATAACCTACTTTGCGCACCTGCTCAGGCAACAATGCGCCCGAGGGTTCGGGGCTGGTTGGCGGTTGGTCAGTCCAAAGAGCCAGTTGCATCCCGGGATGGATGGCGTCCCTGGGCGAAAGGCTATTCCAGCGTGCCAGATCCTTGACTGAAACCTGATACCGTTGCGCTATTTTCCACATCGAATCGCCGGCTTGTACCTCGTGCTCGATGCGGTGGCGACCTGCCTTTGCGTTGCCCGGTGCCGTACTGTGATGGTTTGCGACACGCTGGGGCGCCACGGCTGCAAAGTGGGGTGCAGCGGATGTCGACCTCGGAATCATCAGGCGCTGGCCCGGGCGAATGGTAGTGCTGCCCAGTTGGTTGGCCTGCTTTATCGCATTAACGCTGCTGCCGTGGCGCATCGCTATCGCGCCAAGGTTGTCCCCGGATTTGACGCTGTAATGATCCCAGCTCGTCCTGCCTGCCTGGGCTAGCTGCTCCAGCTTCAGAGAAAACTCGTCGGCCCGCCGGGCGGGTAGCAGCAGCTCAAAGGGGCCCTTGGGGTCGGTAGCCGATCGATTAAAGCCCGGGTTCAAGCGGTACATATCCTCGACGCTGATACTGGCGAGCCGGGCGGCCTCTTTGAGATCGAGCTGGCCACCGATGGCCACTGGATGAAAATAGGGCTCATTGGGAACCGGATTCAGATGTACGTTATAGGCATCGGGGTTGGAGACGATTTTAGCGACCGCGAGCAGGCGGGGAACATAGGCGCGTGTCTCTTTGGGCAACTGTAGCGACCAGAAGTCGGTAGGTTTACCTTGCTTGCGATTGCGTCGAATGGCGCGATCGACGTTGCCCTGACCGGCATTATAGGCGGCCGTGGCCAATTCCCAGTCGCCCTTGTAGCGCCGGTTGAGTTCGCTCAGGTATTGAATTGCGGCCCGTGTCGATTCGCGAATGTCACGACGCCCGTCATACCACCAATTTTGCTTGAGGCCATACATCTTGCCCGTGTTGGGTATAAACTGCCAAATACCCGATGCCTGGCCATGGGAGTACGCGAATGGGTCATAAGCACTCTCAACGATTGGCAACAAGGCCAGCTCTGTCGGAATATTGTTGCGCTCCAGTTCCTCTACGACGTAGTAAAGATACAGGCTCGCCCGGTTTACAATACGGTCGACATAGGATTGATGCGTGGCAAACCAGTTGAGCTGGGCCTGGACCCGAGCCTGGTTGCTATCGTGATTTAGCTGGAAGCCGGCCCTCACTCTGGCCCACAAATCCTCGTGGCCTGATCGCGTCCAGGCTAGCGCAGCCGGGGCTTGCGGCTCACACTGCAGGGGTTGAGCCGGTTGCGACTGCACTGGCAAGGCATGCTGCGGATTGAGGGTGACCGGGGCTGGCTGCGGCGCGGCAACCATAGGCGCCAACTCCCCGGGATTCTCGGTGGGGAGGTTTGGGGAGGCGTGATCGTGCACCGCGGTAGTGCTGCATGCGCTGGCCATAGCGACGGCAAGGGCCAGGAGAGCCGGTTTTGCGCCAATGTAGAAAATATCCTGTGATCGCTTTTTATTTTCCTGTGTACCTGCTTGCAACGTTCCGTCTCCCGCAATATTGGTCCTGGCGATGGCAGCGTAAAGTCTAGAAATGTCGAAGTTGCCGGTCAAGGTGGTGCCTTCAGGATGAGTACTGGGTTGTTATTTCATCCCGGGGACAAGGGCCAGGGGGGCATTATGCTTTGCTGGCCGCCGATTTGCCATAACTCAGACGGTGGTTTCGGCTGATATTCCTCATAATCCAGACTGGTCGGGTTTGGGCGTTCGCCTTGGCAGTCAGCGAGCAGGGGAAAGGGGGCTGGGGCCAATGGCCCTAGAAGTGGTTCTTCCACTCCCTGATTTTGGCAAACACTGCCTCAGCATCGGGCAGGGCCTGGCGAGCATGGCTTACTGCCGCCGCCTCAACGCCGGGTTGATCGCAGCGCAAAAAGGGGTTGGTTTGCAACTCTTCAGCGAGCTGCGACGGCACAGTGGGAAGGCCCTGCGCGCGCCGGGTGCGGTCACGATCAATGCGCTGCCGGATAGCCTGTGCTTCGGGTTCCACCGCAGCAGCAAAGTCCAGATTGGCCAGCGTGTATTCATGGGCACAATATATGCGGGTGTTTGCCGGAAGCCGGGCCAGTTGCTGCAGTGATGCAAACATCATGGTCGCAGTGCCTTCGAATATTCGGCCGCAGCCTCCTGCAAAGAGGGTATCCCCGCAAAATAGCAGGGGCTCAGGTTGATGGTCGGGGGCATAGTATGCGATGTGATCGAGGGTGTGGCCTGGCACTTCCAGGACATCAAAACGAACCCCCAGTACATCGACGCTGTCGCCCTTGCCAAGCGTTGTTTGAATGCCCTTTATAGCGTGATTGGCGGGCCCTGCGACCCTGGGCTGGTAGCGAGCTATAAGTTCCTCGACGCCGCCCGTGTGGTCAAAGTGGTGGTGGGTTATGAGAATGCCCAGCAGTGGACGGGATAGAGTTTCAAGCGCCTCAATGACAACAGCCGCGTCACCGGGGTCGACTACCCAGGCACCCGTTGCATCATGGAGTAACCATATATAATTGTCGCTAAACGCTGCTACTGGCTCGATTTTAAGCATATTTTCACTGGAATATCTTGCTTGCAGGGATTGAGAGGCTCTATTGTATCCCATGGTGTCGCCACAGTTTACTAAATTGTCTGTCCCACGAAGCAGTAAATCCTTAGCCAGAGTGTAGCTGGTGATCAACCGGGAGAAAGCCATTATGTCGTTCCCTGATCATGATGAAGTCTACGATTATCGCCCCGCGCTCGAGGAGTGGTTCGATTCGGAATTGGGCAAGATGTTGCTGCAGCGTGAAATGACCCTGCTCGATCAGCGCCTCGATCAGTTATTTGGTTATTACCTGCTGCAAATGAGCGCCCTAGTGCATCAGGACCTGACCCTCGCCAGTAAGATCCGCCATCGTTTCCAGCTCGCCGCCTCCATCGACCAGCCGGGACGCAGTGGCGCGGTTGCTCACTTCGAAGCCCTGCCCCTCGAGAGCGACAGCATGGATGTGATTTTGCTGCACCATGTCCTGGAATTCAGTCGCCATCCCCATCGAATTCTGCGCGAGGCTCACCGGGTATTGATGCCGCGGGGGCACTTGCTAATGGTATGTATCAATCCCTGGAGCCTTTTTGGCTTGCGGACACGATTACTGGCCGGTTATCGGGATAGTCCATGGCGCGGGCACATGATCAGCTCCCATCGCATGATGGACTGGCTGTCTC
>JAHEGP010000242.1 GCA_024645065.1 Cellvibrionales bacterium
AAAGTCTTGATTGTGGATGTGACTGTTGCCACACCTTGTGTTGCTCTTCAATGTTGCACTTAAATGTTGCTCTTCGGTGGTGCTCTGACTTGGTCTGCGCCATTTTAAATGACGAACACCGGTCAATGCTACCGCGAAACCCCTGAAATATTAATACCGACTGAATCAACGGAACTGCAAATTTATCCCCTGTCGCCACTTTTTGCAATGCACGAATGACTCACCCCATATACATACCGCCATTGACATGAATGGTTTCACCGGTAACGTACGCCGCGGCGTCACTCGCCAGGAAGCCAACCACCGCGGCGATTTCCTCCGGTCTGCCCAGTCGCCCAACTGCAATCTGAGACAACAGGGCGTCCCTTTGGGCTTCAGGCAACTCCCGCGTCATATCCGTATCGATGAAGCCCGGAGCAACTGCATTGACCGTTATACCGCGACTGCCAATCTCCCGGGCAAGGGCTCTTGAGAAACCCTCGACTCCAGCCTTGGTTGCAGAATAATTAGACTGGCCCGCATTGCCCATCGACCCGACTACCGACGAAATATTAATGATTCTGCCCCAGCGCAACCTGGCCATGCCACGCAGGCATCCCTTACTCAACCTGTAAATAGCACTGAGGTTGGTGTCGATCACGTCTTCCCACTCGTCGTCTTTCATCCTCAACAATAAATTATCCCGGGTAATCCCGGCGTTGTTCACCAGAATACTGATAACGCCGTATTCACTCACAATGGTCTTAAGCACCTCGACCACCGCCTCGGCATCGGTGACGTTGAGCGCCATACCCCTACCGGCGATACCCTGCTGCTTGAAAGCTTCTGTAATCGCTGCGGCGCCCTTTTCCGTCGTTGCTGTACCAACCACCGTGGCTCCCTGCTCGCCAAGCTGCCCCGCAATAGCCGCACCTATGCCTCTGCTGGCACCGGTAACCAGAGCCACTTTCCCCTGCAAACCCATAGCTATCTCCCGCTTCGATTATTTTTCCCAAGGATTTAGAGCGGCGGCACTGGCCAGCGACTTTTCGAGCCCTGCGGGTTCTTCCAGACCAGCCACCGCGAGTGATTTGTCAATTCGCCGATTGAGACCACTCAGTACGTTACCCGGGCCACATTCGATGGCCAACTCGGCACCGCCAGAGCGCAGTGCTTGCACACATTCAACCCATCGCACCGGGCTATAGATCTGTTCGACCAGCAAGGCCTTGATCCGCTCGGGGTCATTCTCGATACCGGCGTTGACATTGTGGACCACCGGAATACGCGGCGACTTCACTGTTATAGATGCAAGCGCCTCCGCCAATTTCTCCCCTGCCGGTCGCATCAGGTCGGTATGGAAAGGCGCGCTCACCGGCAAGGGCATGGCGCGCCTGGCACCCGCCGCTTTACAGCATTCCACTGCACGTTCTACTGCGGCGGCGTGACCAGCGATGACTACCTGTCCGGGCGAGTTGTAATTGACTGCTGCTACTACCTCGCCCTGCGCAGCCTCGATGCAAGCCTGGTCAATGGCCTCATCATCCAGGCCTATTATTGCCGCCATTGCGCCGACGCCCACCGGAACCGCCGACTGCATGAAAGCGCCGCGTTGTTGCACCAGCCTTACCGCGTCGGTAAATTCCATGCTGCCGGCACACACCAGAGCGGTAAACTCTCCCAGGCTGTGTCCGGCCATTATCGCAGCCTGCTCCCCTCCCTGTTGCTGCCACACTCGCCACAACGCAACTCCCGCCGCCAGCAACATGGGCTGGGTCCGCTCGGTAAGGTTCAAGGCTTCCTGGGGACCCTGCTGCACCAACTGCCAAAGGTCGTAACCCAGTACATCAGAAGCCTCTGCAAAGGTCTGCTCCACCAGTGCTTGCTCGGCAGCCATGGCCGCCAGCATGCCCACTTTCTGGGAGCCCTGCCCGGGGAATACAAAAGCCAGTTTGGATTGAGTCATTACGTCATCTTCCTGATCAAATCTATTCGCTATCGTTTTCTGGCGGATCGCATGTTGCAGGACTAAATCCACGACTAAAATGTTGAGCTTGTTTTCAAGCTCCCGCAGGCTAATTCAGTGCGCCAGCGTTTCCAGTGCATGATCCAGGTGCTCGACCATACGATTTTCTACCTGCACGATAGCGCTCTCTATCGCCTGCTGGAAGCCTGCAACCGAAGCCGCCCCGTGGCTCTTGACCAATATTCCCTGCAAGCCGAGAAAGTAGGCCCCGTTGTATGACTCCGGATTAACTTCCTGCTTCACTCTCTGCAGCAGCGGTTTGACGAGCCAACCGAGCGCTCGCGTATAGAGGTTGCTATTAAAAACATGCTGGGCCCGAAAAGCAATCAAGCGCGTGGTGCCCTCAGCCGCCTTCAGCGCAACATTGCCGACAAAACCGTCGCAAACAATGACATCGGCCTCTCCGTCCAGCAGCCGGTCAGCCTCGATATAGCCCGTGTACCTCAGGCGCGGATCATCACCGATAAGTTGTGCAGCAAATTTGACCTGCTCATTACCTTTTATTTCCTCATGGCCAATATTGAGGAGTGCGACCCGGGGCTCGGCGACACCATCCAGCACCCGGGACAGCACTGATCCCATCAGCGCAAACTGGTGCAGGTGCTCAGAGCAATTATCGACATTGGCGCCGAGATCGAGAAGATAGGTGCGCTCAGTGCCTGCAAGAGTCGGCATGGATATGCAGATGGCGGGGCGATCAATCCCCGGAGAGGTCTTGAGGACATAACAGCCCATGGCCATGAGAGCACCTGTGTTACCAGCGCTCACACAGGCATGGGCTCCCAGCGTCTTCAAGCTGTCAATGGCCAGGCGCATGGAGGAGTTTTTCTTGCCGCGAAGCGCCTGGCTGGGCTTGTCGCCCATGCCCACGACCTCTTCGCAGTGGCAGAGACTGAGGCGCTCCCGCAGTCGATCGTCACTCTCGGCTAACAGCGGCGTCACATCCGCCTCGCGCCCAAACAACAGCACCTCCAGCCGGGGGTGCTTTGCCAGTGCCGCAAAAGCGGCAGGGACCGTCACCGGAGGGCCAAAATCCCCCCCCATGGCATCAATCGCGATGCGCAACGGTCGTGACAATAGATTTTACTCGCCGCCGTCTGTATTGACGACCTTGCGACCGCGGTAAAAACCGTCTTTGCTCACATGGTGGCGCAGATGCACTTCGCCACTGGTTTCATCGACTGACAATGCAGCCGAACTGAGCGCGTCGTGGGACCGACGCATACCGCGCCGCGATCGGGTTTTACGACTCTTTTGTACCGCCATTACGGCCTACCTCCAATTCATTTATCCGGTTTTTTCAGTGCCGCAAGGGCATCAAAAGGGTTCTTCCTGGGTTCTTCAGCCACCACAGAGTCCATATCCCCGGTGCGATACCCCACCTTCCGGGAGCAGGCCTCTGGGGGGTGATAAGCAACAAAAGGCAGACACAGGAGCAACTCATCCTCGATGATCGCTACCGTATCCACCGTGTCTTCCAATACCAGCAGCGGCTCCATCCGCTTGGGCAGAGTCCGCGCCTGCTCATCATCCCATACCGCACCAAGCAGAAAACGCGAAGACAGTGGCAAGTCCATGGCTTCCAGACAGCGCTGGCACTGAACCTGAACAACGGCCTCCAGGCAACCATCAACGCTGAGAATACCCTCTTCGGACATCCCGAATTCGAGACGGTAAGTGACTACTCCACTGTCGTCCGCCAATGCCACAGCAGCTCTTTCCAGGGTCGCAATCTCGACCAAGCCTTCCAGCACTGTACCCGAGGAAGCGAGTTTACGAATATCTGCCTTGCGGGGCAGCGGGCTTGTTGACATGGCGCGCAATCATAGTGACAGTTACCACCACTGTCAAAGGAAACTGGCCAGAAGCGGTAGATTAGGCCGCCAATGGTCCGGCCTACGGAATGGGTCCATTGTAATGGGGCAGCGAGGCAGATCTGCCGCCTCGCCCCCGCAGCCGGATATCAAGACGATAATGCAACGAAAGCTTGTGCTGGCTTCAGCATCACCCTATCGGCGCCAGTTATTGCAGCGGCTAATGCCCTCGTTTCAATGCCAGGATCCCGACATTGACGAAAGCCGGAGAGCTGGCGAGGCAGCGCCTGCGCTGGTGCAACGCCTCGCCATGAGCAAAGCCCAGCGCATCGCCCCCAACTTTGACAACGCGCTCATTATCGGCGCCGACCAGGTCGCCTGCTTGGGTGACGAAATTCTTGGCAAGCCCGGCAGCTTCGCCCCGGCCCGGGACCAACTGCGCCGCTGCAGCGGCGAAACGGTAACCTTTTACACAGGACTTTGCCTGCTCGACACCAATAATCGTGACTATGATCTGGACTGCGAGACATACCGCGTGCAATTCCGCAAATTGTCGCTGCAGGAGATCGACGCTTACCTGCGAGCGGAGCAGCCCTATGATTGCGCCGGATCCTTCAAGTCGGAGGGCCTGGGAATCAACCTGTTCGAAGCGCTGGAAGGCAAGGATCCGAACACCCTGGTAGGCCTTCCCCTGATCACCCTGGCGCGCTGGTTGCGCCGGCGCGGCGTCAACCCGCTGTTATCGAATGCGACCGAAACCTGAGTCGGCAACTGGATGACGCCGCGG